>JBILEG010000190.1:0-6622 GCA_044352225.1 Pseudomonadales bacterium
TCGAACCTCATTTTCAATGCCGTGAAGTACACGCAGCCGGGCGGATCCGTGGACGTGCGTTTCGGTCGCTGCGATGCCGGCGTCGAGTTCGTCGTGGTGGACGACGGTATCGGTATCGACCCGGTGCATATTCCCCGGCTCACAGAGCGTTTCTACCGTGTAGACAAGGGGCGATCGACGGAACGTGGCGGGACCGGGTTGGGGCTCGCCATCGTCAAGCACGCGCTGATCCGCCTGGGCGGGGAGATGCAGGTCGAGAGCCGGCCGGGCGCGGGCAGTGTGTTCCGATGTGTGTTTCCTGCCGAACGCCTCTCCGAAGAACCTGCGGTATATGCGATCTCCCTGAGCTAAGCTGGGCGCGAGGCGCTACTCGTCCCCCGGCTGGAGGAACCCCGCATGGACCACCATATCTCCCAGCAATTCGATGCCGATCTCGGCGCCATCAAGGGCCACGTACTGGGCATGGGTGGCCTGGTCGAGCGCCAGATCGGCGACGCGCTCCATGCCATCATCGAGGCCGACAGCCAGCGGGCCGAAGAGATCCTCGCCCGGGAGCGGGAGGTCAACCGCATGGAGGTTGCCGTTGATGACGAGGCCACCCGCATCCTTGTGAAACGCCAGCCCGCGGCATCAGACCTGCGCACTGTGCTCGCCCTGATCAAGACGGTCCGTGACCTCGAGCGGGTCGGCGACGAGGCCAAGAAGATCGCCAAGCTCGCGCTCAGGCTGACCGAGGAAGGCCCGTCGCCGCGGGGCTACCACGAGTTGCGCCACATCGGTGCCGCGGTGGGCGAGATGCTCCACGACGCGCTTGATGCCATGACCCGTCAGGATGTCGAAGCTGCGCTGTCGGTGGTTCGCCGCGACAAGGAGGTGGACCGGGAGTACAAGTCGGCGACCCGCGAACTGGTCACCTACATGATGGAGGATCCGCGCTCCATTTCCCGGGTGATGAACATCATGTGGGCGCTGCGCTCTCTGGAGCGCATAGGCGACCACTCCCGGAATATCGCCGAGTACGTGTTCTACATGGTGAAAGGCAAGGACTTGAGGCACGAAGGACTCGAGAGCATCGAGTCCACGGTCCGGAGCTGGACCTAGGCAGGCACTGCCCCGGCGCGCCAGCGCCGGGGAGAGGGCTCAGCCGCGCTGATCCATAGGTACGAAGTCGCGCTGCGGAGCTCCGGTATAGAGCTGTCGCGGGCGACCGATCTTGTAGCTGGCGCTGATCATCTCGTGCCAGTGCGCGATCCAGCCGATGGTGCGGCCGGTCGCGAAGATCACGGTGTACATCTGCTTCGGTATGCCGATCGCCTTCAGGATGATTCCCGAGTAGAAGTCCACGTTGGGGTAGAGCTTCTTCTGGATGAAGTACTCGTCCTCGGTGGCGATGCGCTCGAGTTCCTTGGCGATGCGCAGCAGAGGGTCGTTCTCCAGGCCCAGTTCCGCCAGCACCTCGTCGCAGGTCTGCTTCATGACCTTGGCACGGGGGTCGAAATTCTTGTAGACGCGGTGTCCGAATCCCATCAGACGGAACGGATCGTTCTTGTCTTTGGCGCGGGCGATGAACTCCGGGATCCGGGATTCGTCGCCGATTTCCTCGAGCATGTGCAGTACCGCCTCGTTGGCGCCGCCGTGCGCGGGGCCCCAGAGTGCTGCGATACCCGCCGCGATGCAGGCGAAGGGGTTGGCACCGGTGGAGCCTGTAAGACGCACCGCGGAGGTGGAGGCGTTCTGCTCGTGGTCCGCGTGGAGGAGGAAGATGCGGTCCATGGCGCGGGCGAGAACGGGGTTGATCCTGGTCTTCTCGCAAGGATTCCCGAACATCATGTGCAGGAAGTTCGAGGAGTAGTCGAGGGTATTGTCGGGGTACATGAACGGCATGCCGATCGAGTACTTGTAGCTCATCGCCGCGATCGTCGGCATCTTGGCGATCAGGCGGAAGGCTGCGACCTCGCGGTGGGCCTCATCGGTGATGTTGAGTGCATCGTGATAGAACGCGGAGAGCGCGCCCACGACGCCGCACATGATCGCCATCGGGTGCGCGTCGCGGCGGAAGCCCCGGTAGAAGAACTGAAGTTGCTCGTGGACCATGGTGTGGCGCATCACGGTACGCACGAAGTGCTCTTTCTCGGTGACAGTAGGCAGTTCACCGTAAAGCAGCAGGTAGCAGGTCTCGAGGTAGTCGGATTTCTCGGCAAGCTGCTCGATGGGGTAGCCGCGGTGGAGCAGCACGCCCTTGTCGCCATCGATGTAGGTGATCTTGCTTTCGCAGGAGGCGGTAGACATGAAGCCGGGGTCGAAAGTGAAGAAGCCTTTCGAGGTCAGGCTCTGTACATCGATCACGTCCGGGCCGATGGTTCCGGAGTGGACCGGAAGCTCCAGCGCGGCAGCGCTTCCATCTACGGTGAGGGTGGCTTTTCTTGCAGTCATTACGGCGTTACTCCTCGAACCGTAGCGGGCTCACGACAAAGCGGGACTTTATCGACGCGCCCGCGCCATTGTCAAACCGAGGCCGGGCTCGTGGCGTATGAAAGTGCACCGATGCGGGCTGTTTGTGTTCGGGGGGGTTGGTTCCTATACTCCCGCCCGTTTTTCGGGTGACTGATGTCCTGTTTCCCGCGTCCACAGGAGGCCTCCTTCGTCGTGAACAAAACCCGTCCCGTCAACCTCGATCTCGGCACCATCTCGCTGCCGGTCACCGCCAAGGCCTCTATCCTTCACCGGGTGTCTGGCGTCTTCCTCGTGGCCGCCGTGGCGGTACTCTTGTATGCCCTCGACCTCTCGCTCTCGGGTGAGGCCGGCTTCGCCAGAGCCGTCGATATGCTCGGCAGTCCGATGGCACGCCTCATCATCTGGGTGGTCCTCGCGGGCCTCATCTATCACGCGGTTGCCGGCGCAAAGCATCTGCTGATGGACCTCGGTGTGGGCGAGACACTCGAGGGTGGCATCAAGGGCGCGCGCATCACGTTTGCCGTCTCCGGCATCCTGATCGCTGCAGCGGGGGTATGGGTATGGTAACCACGGTCACCAGTTTCGGTCGCAGCGGTCTGTATGACTGGCTGCTGCAGCGCTTCACAGCGCTGATCCTTCTCACGTACACGCTGTGCGTGGGCAGTTTCCTGCTGCTGCATCCCCATCTCGATTTCGCCACATGGGCGGGCTACATGCGCAGCACGCCCATGAAGGTCTTCAGCTTGATGGCGCTGCTGTCCATCGTGGCGCATGCCTGGATTGGCTTGTGGTCGGTGAGCACGGATTACCTCACGGTCCGGATGATCGGCCCGCGCGGCAACATGATCCGCATTCTTTTCCAGGCCGGTTACGCGCTCGTGCTGTTTGCGTACCTGGTCTGGGGCGTCCAGATCCTGTGGGGTAATTGAGAAATGTCCAGAATCCGTACCATCAGTTTCGACGGCGTCATCGTGGGTGGTGGCGGCGCAGGCATGCGCGCTGCGCTGCAACTCTCCCAATCCGGCTACCGGACGGCCGTCATCTCAAAGGTGTTCCCGACCCGTTCGCACACGGTGTCCGCCCAGGGTGGCATCACCTGCGCCATCGCCAGTGCCGACCCCGATGACGATTGGCGCTGGCACATGTATGACACGGTAAAGGGCTCCGATTACATCGGTGACCAGGACGCGATCGAGTACATGTGCTCGGTGGGTCCCGAGGCCGTGTTCGAGATGGAGCACCTCGGGCTCCCGTTCTCGCGCACCGAGAACGGCCGCATCTACCAGCGTCCCTTCGGTGGTCAGAGCAAGAACTATGGCACGTACCTGCGCCGCCGCGGACCGCACCGGCCACGCGCTGCTGCACACGCTCTACCAGGCCAACCTGAAGAACCGCACCGCCTTCCTGAACGAGTGGTTCGCCGTCGACCTGGTCACAAACCAGGATGGCGTAGTGGTGGGCGTGATTGCCATCTGCATCGAAACGGGCGAGACGGTCTTCGTGAAATCGCGTGCCACGGTCTTCGCCACCGGCGGGGCGGGGCGCATCTACGCCTCCACCACCAACGCGCACATCAACACGGGTGATGGCCTCGGCATGGCGTTGCGCGCCGGTGTGCCCGTGCAGGACATAGAGATGTGGCAGTTCCACCCTACCGGCATCGCCGGTGCGGGCACCCTCGTGACCGAGGGTTGCCGTGGCGAGGGCGGCTACCTGCTGAACAAGAACGGCGAGCGCTTCATGGAGCGCTATGCTCCCAACGCGAAAGACCTTGCCGGGCGCGACGTGGTCGCCCGCTCCATGATCAAGGAGATCATCGACGGGCGCGGCTGCGGGCCGGACGGCAGTTATGTACTGCTGAAACTCGACCACCTGGGCGCGGACGTACTCGAGTCGCGCCTGCCGGGCATCTGCGAATTGGCCAAGACCTTCGCGCACGTTGATCCGGTGAAAGAGCCGATCCCGGTCGTGCCTACCTGCCATTACATGATGGGCGGCATTCCGACCAACATCCACGGTCAGGCCATCACCCAGGATGCCAATGGTGTGGACCGGGTCATCCCCGGGCTCTACGCCTGCGGCGAGGTGGCGTGCGTGTCGGTGCACGGTGCGAACCGTCTCGGCGGCAACTCGCTGCTCGACCTGATCGTCTTCGGTCGCGCCTCAGGCCTTTTCATCGAGAAGGCCCTGCGCGAAGGCATCGACCATCGCGAAGCCTCCGACACCGATGTAGACCGCGCCACGCAGCGCCTGAACCGTCTGAACGCCTCCACCGATGGCGAGGGCGTGGCGGGCCTGCGCAAGGAACTGCAGACGATCATGCAGAATTTCTTCGGCGTGTTCCGCAACGGCCCGCAGATGCAGCACGGCGTGAAGAGCCTTGCGGAGCTGCGCCCGCGGATCGAGAACATGCACCTGAAGGACAAGTCGAACGCCTTCAACACCGCGCGTCTCGAGGCGCTGGAGTTGCAGAACCTTCTCGAAGTGGCGGAGTCCACGGCCATCGCAGCCGAGGCCCGTACCGAGAGTCGCGGTGCCCACGCCCGCGAGGACTTCCCGGACCGCGACGACAGCAACTGGCTGTGCCACTCGCTGTTTTTTCCCGAGGACAAGCGCGTGGCCAAGCGCGGCGTGAACTTCACCCCGAAGACCGTCGACACCTTCAAGCCCAAGACGCGCACCTACTGAGCAGGTCACAGCCATGTTGCAAGTGAGTGTTTACCGCTACAACCCCGAGACCGACGTGAAGCCCTGGATGCAGGACATCCAGGTCGACACGGGCGGCAAGGACCTCATGGTCCTCGATGTACTCGAACTGTTGAAGGCGCAGGACCCGTCCCTCACCTATCGCCGCTCCTGCCGCGAGGGTGTGTGCGGTTCCGACGGCATGAACATGAACGGAAAGAACGGTCTGGGCTGCATCACGCCGCTCTCCCAGACGGTGAAGGCCGACCGACTGGTGCTGCGCCCGCTGCCTGGGCTGCCGGTTATCCGTGATCTGGTGGTGGACATGACGATGTTCTACCAGCAGTACGAGAAGGTGAAGCCGTACCTGATGAACGAAGAACCCGCGCCTGCGATCGAGCGGCTGCAGTCTCCCGAGGAACGCGCCAAGCTCGACGGTCTTTACGAGTGCGTGCTCTGTGCTTGCTGCTCCACGGCCTGCCCCTCGTTCTGGTGGAATCCCGACAGGTTCATCGGCCCCTCGGGGCTGTTGCAGGCCTACCGCTTCCTCGCCGACAGCCGCGATACCGCAACGGCAGAGCGCCTCGGGGAGCTTGACGACCCGTACAGTGTCTTCCGCTGCCACGGCATCCAGAACTGCGTGCAGGTTTGCCCCAAGGGCCTGAACCCGACGCAGGCCATTGGCCACATCCGCAACATGCTGCTCGAGCGGGGCACCTGAGCCCTGCTGTCCGCACGCGTCGGGCGGCATCCCTGCCCGGCGCGTGGTCTTTTCCGCTCGTTTGGACGAATTCCGTCAATCTCCTCCTGATTCGTAGTGCGCCTGCCGCGCAGCGCGTCTAAAATTCGCGCGTGCCGGATTTCCCCGGCTTCCGTGCGTTTCCGGAGTACCGAGGCAAGGACACATGCAGCAAGGCATCATGGAGTTGCTGTGGCGCAGCTCGCACATCTCGGGTGGCAACGCGGTGTACGTCGAGGCTCTCTACGAGTCCTACCTGCGCGACCCCAACGCGATCCCGGCCGAATGGCGGGATTACTTCGATCGCCTGCCGCAGGTCAACGGCACGCACGCCGACATCCCGCACTCGACGGTACAGGAACACTTCACCCTGCTCGGCCGGCAGAAACAGCGTCCGCCGGCAGGCAGCGCTGGCGTCAGCACCGAGTACGAACGCAAACAGGTACGCGTCATCCAGCTTGTGGGCGCCTACCGCCAGCGCGGCCACCAGAAGGCGCGCCTCGACCCCCTCGGCCTGCAACAGCGTGAACGCGTTCCCGACCTCGATCTGTCGTATTACGGCCTGTCGGAAGCCGATTTCGACACCCTGTTCCAGACCGGTTCGCTGCTGATCGGCAAGGCCGAGGCAACGCTGCGCGAGATCGCTGGGGCGCTTGAGCACACCTACAGCCGCACCATCGGCGCTGAATTCGGCCATATCGTGTCCACCGAAGAGCGGACCTGGATCGCGAGCCGCATGGAAGG
>JBILEG010000191.1:0-6610 GCA_044352225.1 Pseudomonadales bacterium
AGAGCGACGGCGTCCCCGACGAGACGCGCGAACTCTTCGGCACGTCGGCCCACGTCGAGTGGGATCTGGGCGAGGCGCAGCTCACCTCCATCAGCGCCTACCGCGCGTTCAACTCCTACAACCGGCGCGACAAGGACGGCTCCGCCGAGAAGCGCTACTACTTCGAGGACCTGAACGACGAAGACAACGAGATGTTCAGCCAGGAGCTGCGCCTCGAGTCCACGGGCGACTCCAAGCTGCGGTGGACGGCCGGCGGCAGCTACTTCTGGGAGAGCGCCAAGCAGGAGGGTGGCGTGTTCATCGGGCCTCAAACGGCAGACCAGCTGATCTGGGACTTGCAGATCGCGCCGCTCCTCGGGCTCCCCTATGAGGAGTCCGTGGTGGCCGGCGTGAGGGTGCCCGCGTTCGTCGGTACGATCGGCGGGCTCGATGCAGAGTCCTGCGCGGGTGGCGCTGGCTGTGTGCTCTATCCGGGTGCCGGGCTCGATTTCTTCAAGAACAGCATCCTCTCGCCTTTCCGCGGGCTTGCCCCGGGCAGCCTGGGCGGTCGCCAGCTCGTGCAGCAGGTCGACTACTGGCTCGACTCCTTCAAGATCGACGGCGAGTACCGCTCCTATGCGGTCTTCGGCGATGTGTCCTATGACCTTTCGGAGATGTTCACGCTGACGGGCGGCCTGCGTTACACCAAGGACGAGAAAGAGTTCGGACGTCGCATCGAGTTCAACCCCTATGGCGTGCCTATCGCGTTCCCGGAGGAAACGCTGATCGATGCCGACGGCAACTACGATCCGGCCAACGGCACGCTGGGCTGGTATCGGCAGGATCACAGCTGGGACGAGGTCACCAGCCGCGTCGTGCTCGACATGCACCTCACAGACGACATCATGCTCTATGCCAGCTGGTCGAACGGTTACAAGTCTGGTGGCTACAACAGCGCCGGCCCCACCATCGACGAGGGGCCGCTCGCTCCGGAGACGGTCGAGAACATCGAGGCCGGCTTGAAGTCCTCATTCTTCGACAACCGCCTGCGCGTGAACGGCGCGATCTACGACTACACCTACGAGAACCTGCAGCGCCAGGTGTTCATCCCCGGCGAGTGCCGCGCGGGCGGTATCGGTGCCTACGAGTTCACATCGGACGATGTCGAGGGCTCGGGTTACGAGCTCGATGTGACGTGGATGATCGTGGAAGGGCTGACAGTGGGCGCGAACACCGGCAAGGTCGACGCCGAGTACACGCGCAGCATCAGCAAGGAAGTGGTGAACGGCGTCTGCATCGATCGCGATCGCAAGGGAGCAGGTTTCGCCAATTCGCCCTCGAACTACAACATTTTCGCCAACCTCGACCTGCCCTTCAGCAACGGCGGCATCGTCAGCCTGAGCGTGAATTACAGCTACGGTAAAGGCGGCAGGAGCTATGGCTGCAAGTACGCCTCGCCCGAGGGCTACCTCTATGACCTCAGCGAGGACGAAAACGGCGTGCTGCAGGTCACGCGGCAATCAGCGGATGGCCCCGCGCTCACCGAGGCACCGTTCTCGAGCTGTCCGAACCCGGCCGACGACGAATACATGACGGCCCGTGCGGCCTATGTCTCGGGCGATGGCAAGTGGGAGGCGGCGGTCTACGCCCAGAACCTGATGCGGCCCAAATCCGTGGGTGGTCCGGGCGGGCTCGGGGATTCGCTGCGCACCGCGTACTTCGATGGCTCGCCCACCTACGGCACGCCGCCTGCGCCGGAGTTCTACGGCGTCGAGCTGAAGTACGCCTTCTGAGGATATTCACATGGTGGCAGGTGATGTTGCTGCAAGATCCGCCGAGGTTCCGGTCTCGCCGGCCGCGCGGCGCATCGCCCGCACGATCCTGAACGGCTTCGAGTCCTACTTCGCCGAGTTCCAGAACATCACGCTCGGCGCACGCCATCGCTTCGAGACCGCGCGCTGGCAGGTGGTGCAGGAAGCCAACATCGAACGCCTCGACCTCTACAAGCACAAGGTCAACCGCGTCGCGCGGCTCGCGGGCGAGGTGAGCAGCAAGGAGCTCTCGGAGCTCGAGCTCTGGGGCGAGGCGCGCACCGCCTATGCGCAGCTGGTGAGCAATCATTCCAACTACGAGATCGCCGAGACCTTCTTCAACTCGATCTTCTGCACCGTGCATGCGCACGAGCACATCCACGACCGCCACATTTTCGTGATGCCCTCGCGCCCGCTGGACAGCAAGCCGCTGCCCGAATACAGCATCTACGTGCGCTACGACGCCTCTGCGGGGCTGGTGGCGATGCTCGGCCGCATCCTCGATGACTTTGCTTTTGCGCTGCCCTGGGAAGACCGCGAGCGCGACATCGCGAACATCGCGCGGGCACTGGAGCAGGGCCTGCTCTCCCGTGCCGGCATCGAGGCCCCGGCGCTGCGGGTGGAGGTGCTGGAATCCGTCTTTTACCGCAACAAGGCCGCCTACATCGTGGGCCGTGCGATGGCGGGCGGGCAGATGATCCCGTTCATCCTGCCCTGCCTGAACAACGAGTCCGGCGGTATCTACATCGATACGCTGCTCACCGACACCGATGACGCGAGCATCGTGTTCTCCTTCACGCGCACCTACTTCATGGTGGATGCGCCGGTGCCCTCGCGCTACGTGCGCTTCCTGCTCTCGCTGATGCCGCAGAAGGGGGCAGCCGAGCTCTACAACTCCATCGGTTTCAACAAGCACGGCAAGACCGAGTTCTACCGCGACATCATCCACCACATGAAACAGAGCGATGACCTCTACGTCATCGCGCCCGGCATCAAGGGCATGGTGATGACGGTGTTCACGCTGCCCTCCTTCGGTGTGGTGTTCAAGGTCATCAAGGACCGCTTCGATCCGCCCAAGCAGGTGACCGAGGAGATCGTGCGCGAGAAGTACCGGCTGGTCTCGCGCTCGGATCGCGCCGGCCGCATGGCCGACACGCAGGAGTACGCGAATTTCATTTTCTATCGCAACCGCTTCAGTGAGGAACTGATCGCGGAGCTGCAGCGCGTGGCGCCCTCGAAGCTCTGGATGGACGAGAAGTGGATCATCATCCGGCACCTCTACGTCGAGCGCCGCATGGAGCCGCTGAACATCTACCTGACGCATGCAGGCCCGGATGCGGTGCGTGATGCCATGGACGAGTACGGCAGCGCCATCAAGCAGATGGCGGCGGCGAACATCTTCCCCGGAGACATGCTGCTGAAGAACTTCGGCGTCACGCGCCACGGCCGCGTGGTGTTCTACGACTACGACGAGATCTGCCCGCTCACCGAGTGCAATTTCCGCAAGATCCCGGAGCCGCGCAACGAGGAAGACCTGATGTCAGGTCAGCCCTGGTACACGGTCGCAGAGAGCGACGTGTTCCCTGAGGAATTCCGGCTGTTCTTCTCGGGCAACCCCGTGGCGCGTTCGGGCTTCGAGGCGCAGCACGCGGATCTCTACGATTACCGCTACTGGCAGAGCCTGCAGCAACGCATCCGCGACGGCTTCGTGTTCGATACCTTCCCGTACCGGCGCAGCAAGCGCTTCGATCCCTCGCGCGGGCAGTCCTGAGCCGCTGCGATTCCTGCCTCAGCCGGCAAGAGCCTTGGCGCGCCGGCGATGGGCGTGCAGCAGGGGCTCCGTGTAGCCGTTCGGCTGCGCACGCCCCGCAAGCACCAGTTCGCGCGCTGCCTGGAAGGCAACGCTGCCCTCCAGGTCGGGCGCCATCGGGCGATACGCCGGATCCGAGGCGTTTTGCCCGTCCACCACGCACGCCATCCGCGCCAGCGTCTCCAGTACCTGCGCCTCGGTGCAGATGCCGTGGTGCAGCCAGTTGGCGATGTGCTGGCTCGAGATGCGCAGCGTGGCGCGGTCTTCCATCAGGCCCACGTCGTTGATGTCGGGCACCTTGGAGCAGCCCACGCCCTGGTCGATCCAGCGCACCACGTAACCGAGGATGCCCTGGGCGTTGTTGTCGAGTTCCTGCTGGATGGCCGTCGCATCCAGGGAGGCTGGCTCTGCGAGCAGCGGGATGCGCAGGATCAGGTCTCGGTCGGCGCGGGTGCGGCTGGCGAGTTCCGCCTGGCGTGCGGCCACATCAACCTGGTGGTAGTGCATGACGTGCAGCGTGGCAGCGGTGGGCGAGGGCACCCACGCGCAGTTGGCTCCGGCGCGCGGATGTGCTGCCTTGGTGCGGACCATCTCTGCCATCTCGTCGGGCTTGGCCCACATCCCCTTGCCGATCTGTGCTTTGCCGCGGAAGCCCGCTGCGAGCCCGTTGTCTACGTTCCAGTCCTCGTAGGCAAGGATCCAGGGCTGCGACTTCATCGCTTCCTTCCGCACTACAGGGCCCGCTTCCATGCTGGTGTGGATCTCGTCGCCGGTGCGGTCGAGGAAGCCCGTGTTGATGAAGATCACCCGTTCCCGGGCGACGCGGATGCATTCCTTGAGATTCAGCGTGGTGCGGCGCTCCTCGTCCATGATGCCGATCTTCACGGTGTTGCGCGGCAGGCCGAGCGCATCCTCTATCGCGCCGAAGAGATCGCAGGAGAGCTGCACCTCGGCGGGGCCGTGCATCTTGGGCTTCACGATGTAGACACTCCCGGTGCGGGAGTTGCGCATGCCGCTCTGACGCTGGAGGTCGTGCAGTGCGCAGGCCACGGTGACCATGCCGTCCAGGATGCCTTCGGGGATCTCCATGCCTTGGGCGTCCAGCACGGCGTCGGTGGTCATCAGATGCCCGACGTTGCGCACCAGCAGCAGGCTTCTGCCCGGCAGGCTCAGCACGCCGCCTGCAGGCGCGGTGTAGCCGCGGTCCGGGTTCAGGTTGCGCGTGATCGTGCGGCCGCCCTTCTCGAGTTGCTCCGAGAGGTCGCCTTTCATCAAGCCCAGCCAGCGGCGGTAGACCACTGTCTTGTCGGCGGCATCGACCGCGGCCACCGAGTCCTCGCAGTCTTGTATCACGGTGAGCGCGGACTCCAGCACGATGTCCTTGATGCCGGCGGCGTCATCCCGACCGACCGGGCTCGCGGGGTCGATCTGGATCTCGATGTGCAGGCCATGATGACGCAGCAGCAAGGCCGATGGTGCAGCCGCCTCGCCCCGGTAGCCGACGAAGGCTTCGGCATCTGATAGCGATGCAGAGTTGCCATCGATGAGCGCGATAGCCAGCCCGCCTTGCTGCACGCGAAGTGACTGCACGTCGCGCCAGCTTGCGCTGCCGAGTGCCACAGTGCTGTCGAGGAAGTTCCGCGCGAAGGCGATGACGCGCGCACCGCGCACCGGGTTGTAGGAGCCGCTTCGGGTGGCGCCGTCGTTTTCCGGGATCACATCGGTGCCGTAGAGCGCGTCGTAGAGGCTGCCCCAGCGCGCGTTTGCCGCGTTCAGGGCGTAGCGGGCGTTCATGACAGGCACCACGAGCTGCGGGCCGGCCAGGGCGGCGATCTCGTGGTCCACGTTGGCAGTGGAGATGCCAAAGTCCTCGCCCTCGGGCAGCAGGTAGCCGATTTCCTGCAGGAAGGCCTTGTAGGCGGCGGCGTCATAGCCCGGGCCGGGATGGGCGCGGTGCCAGTCGTCGATGGTGGCTTGCAGGCGGTCACGGGTGGCGAGGAGCGCGCGGGTGCGCGGCGAGAACTCCGCCACGATGCCCGCAAGGCCTGCCCAGAAGCGGGCGGGCTCGATGCCGGTGCCGGGGAGTACCTCGTGCTCCACCAGATCGGCGATCTGACCGGAAACCTGCAATCCATGGCATTGGCGGTGATCGGTCATGGGCCGGATCCTGCGTGAGCCCCGCGGGGCTGGGTGGAGATGCGCAGGATTCTAGCCAGCGCCCGGAAAGTAATTTGATAAATGATTCGTATCCCAAGCATTCAAAAAATGAATGAAGCCCTCAGGGAGGGCCAACATCTGCAATCGTGCGCGCGACATCGAGGATCAGGCGCCGCAGCCATTGGTGCCCCGGATTGCGTTGCAGCAGCGAGCTCCACGCCATCTTGAGCTCGAAGGGCGGGATGTCGAAGGGCGGTGTCTTCACGATCACCGAAGCACCGCTGCGAAGCGTGCCTGCGAGCCGGCTCGGCACTGTCACCACGAGGTGCTTCTGTTCGGCGAGCAGCACCGCCACCTGGTAGTGACGCGTGAACACCGTGATGTTGCGCTTGCGGCCTAGCCGCGCGAGCGCCTCGTCGACCCAGCCCAGACTCTGCACCGCCGAGGGGTCCACACCCACGCCCACGCCCATGCCGGTCTTGCTCACCCAGACGTGGGGCGCGGCGAGGTAGGACTCGAGGTCGAAGCTCCTCGCGATCGGGTTGTCGCGGGCCAGCAGGCAGCTGAAGCTGTCCTGCCACACCGTGGCCTGGTGGAAAGACTGCGGCATCGAGTCGAAGCGGTTGATCACCATGTCGACCTTGCCCTGCTCGACGTTCAGGTAGCTCACGTCGGAGGGGTTCAGGATGTCCAGCACCACGCCGGGCGCTTCCTCGTGCAGGCGCGCCATGACTGCGGGAAACAACGTGGATTCGGCGTAGTCGCTGGCCATGATGCGGAAGACGCGGGTTGCCTCGCGCGGGTCGAAGCTGCGCCGCGGTTGCACCTCGCGCTCTATGGCCGCGAGAGCGCT
>JBILEG010000010.1:0-19424 GCA_044352225.1 Pseudomonadales bacterium
CGCTGTGTCTCTGTGCGCCACGGGGCGTCGGGCTGGGAGCGGTATTCGTGGCGGGCATGTGCTGGGGTGCGCTGTGCGGACACTGGCTGCTGGGCACGATGCTTCCCTCTGCGCTCGAGGGGAAAGACGCTGAGCTCAGGCTCTGCATCGAGGGGCTCCCTGAGCGAAGACAGGAGCGCGGGCTGACGGTCTGGCGCCTGCGGGCACGCCTCCTGGAGCCCGCTCAATACCGTGGCATGCCAGCCTGGCAGGGGCGTGCTGTGGAGTTCAGCTGGTATGGCGAGGGAGATTTCCACCCCGGCGAGGCCTGGCGTATGCGGTTGCGGCTGCGTGCGCCCCGGGGCTTCCTGAACCCCGGATCGGCGGATCGTCAGGCCTGGCTGCACGCCGACGGAGTGGATGCCACGGGTTATGCCAGTGCAACGCACGCGGCCCGGCGCGAAGGCAGTTGCCCCGCGGGCGCCGATCCGTGGCGCGAGAGGCTGCGCGAACGCCTGCTGTCCATTGCAGGCGAAGGTCCTGCCACGGCGGCCTTGCTGGCGCTCACCATCGGGGATGATTCGCGCTTCACGCCGGCCGACTGGGAGGTGTTTTCGCGGACGGGCACCACGCATCTGGTGGTGATTTCCGGGATGCACATCAGCCTCGTGGCGGGTCTTGCGTTCGCTGCGGGCTTCCGCCTTGCGCGGGGCTTGCCTGCACTGGCCGAGCGCTTGCCGGCCCGGGCGTGGGGCGCGCTGCTCGCCGTGCCTGCGGTGCTCTGTTATGCCGCCCTCGCTGGTTGGTCGCTGTCGGTACAGCGCGCCGTGCTGATGGCGCTGGTGCTGGTCATGGCCCTATGTCTGGAACGTCATCGGCCAGTGTTGGCCTCGCTCGCGTTGGCAGCGCTGGCCGTGCTCGCCCTGCAACCGCTGGCGGCCCTCCAGCCGGGGTTCTGGCTTTCCTTTCTCAGCGTGGCGGCTCTTTTGCTCGGCTTGGGCGGCAGGCTCGCTGGCCCGCACTGGCGCGATGCGCTCTGGCGGCCGCAGTACGTGGTGGCCATCGCGCTCGCGGCACCTCTGCTCGGGATGGGGCTGCCGCAGGCGCCGCTCGGCCCGCTGGTGAATGTGGTAGCCATCCCGCTCGTCGATCTGGTTGCCGTGCCTGCCGGGCTGCTCGGTAGTCTGGTGTCGGGCTTCTCCGAAACCCTGGCGCGACCCTTCCTGCAGCTCTCATTGATGGCACTCGAGCTCCTGCACCGCTTCCTGCGTTTCAGTGCGGCGCTCAGCCCCGATCTGGCCTACGGACATGGCGCTGCGCCGTGGTGGGCGATCGCGCTCGCAGTGGCGGGCAGTCTGTGGATGCTGGCGCCGCGCGGATATCCCGCCCGTCTGCTCGGCGCGTTCTGTTTTCTGCCGGCCGTGTTTCCTCATCAGCCGCCGGCTCCGGCGCTCGAACTGCTGATGCTGGACGTGGGGCAGGGCTCCGCCACCGTTTTACGCACAGCGGGGTATGTGCTGGTCTTCGATGCCGGGCCCCGTTACAGCGAACGTTTCGATGCCGGTCGCGCACTCGTCGTGCCGGCGCTGCGCGCGCAGGGCGCTGCCTCCGTCGACCTTCTGGTGCTGAGTCATGCAGACAGCGATCACGCCGGTGGCGCCGGGGGCGTGCGCGCAGCTGTGCCCGTTCGCGCGGAACTGGGCGGCGAACCCGAGCCGGGAAGCAGCGCGCGGCGCTGTGCAGCCGGCATGCATTGGCAGCGCGATGGCGTGGACTTCCGTGTACTGCATCCGCGCGAAGGCGACCGGCGCGAGGGCAACACGGCCTCCTGCGTGCTGCGCGTGGAGGCGGCCGGGCGGGTGCTCCTGCTGACGGGCGACATCGACGCCGATGCCGAGCTTGCGCTGCTGGCGGCAGATCCCGCGCCCCTGCGAGCGGACGTGGTGCTTGTGCCACACCACGGGAGCCGCAGTTCTTCCTCGCCCCGCTTCGTCAGGGCGGTTGCGCCGCGTTATGCGCTGGTGTCGGCCGGCTTCCGCAACCGTTTCGGGCATCCGCATCCGCAGGTGGTCGAGCGATGGCGCGAGGCGCAGGCGCGGATCCTTAACACGGCAGAGGCGGGCGCGGTGGTGCTGCGCATCGAGCAGGACGGCAGCATTCCCGAGCCCGTACTCTGGCGGCAACAGAAACGCCGTTTCTGGCACCGCGCAGTGCCCGCCGGGGGCTGACTCACGCCGGCGGTGGAAGTGCCTCCAGCACCTCGCACTCGAGCGTGCCCCGCGCCAGCCTCGCGCGGATCCGTGTGCCGCGCACGACCGTCGTGGCGTCCTGTATCACCTCGCCCTCGGGGGAACTCACGATGGCGTAGCCGCGATCCAGCGTGGCGAGGGGGCTCACGGAATCGAGCAGGCGTGCGCAGGCGGCAAGACGGCTCTGGCGGGCCGAGAGGGAAGCGCGGATCGCAGACTGCAGCCGGCGCTGCAATTGCCCGAGAAACCGCTCGCGGTCTGTCAGTGTGGCCAGAGGGTTGCGTGCGCCGAGGCGGGTGTGTGCGTTCGCGAGGCGGCTCTCGGCCTCGCGCAAGCGCTGTCGCAGCACATTGCGCAGGCGCGCGTCGAGTTCGTCGAGGCGCTGCGCCTGGTCGCGCAGGCGCGCGCCCGGGTGGCGCAGGCGGCGTGACAGCCAGCGCAGGCGCTCGCCGTGTTGCGCGATCCTGCGCAGGATCACCTGCTGCAATCGCATGCCCTGAGCCCCGACGATCGAGGCGAGTTGTTCCTGATCGGGGCTGATCAGCTCAGCCGCTGCAGAGGGCGTGGCGGCACGCCTGTCCGCCACGAAATCCGCCAGCGTGACGTCCGTCTCGTGTCCGACGGCCGATACCACGGGCAAGGCGCTCGCATGGATCGCGCGCACCACGGTTTCTTCGTTGAAAGCCTGCAGGTCTTCGGCGGAGCCGCCCCCGCGTCCCACCAGCAAGACATCGAGCGGCGGGTCGAGCGTGGCGGCAAGGCTGTTTGCGGCGCCGATGGCCGCGGCGATCTGCCGCGGCGCTTCCGCTCCCTGCACCATCACGGGGAACACTGTCACGCGCAGCAGCGGATAGCGCCGGCGTAGCACGGTGAGGATGTCGTGGAGTGCAGCTCCGGCGGTGGAGCTCACCACGCCCAGATGCGCGGGGTAGGCCGGCAGCGGCCGCTTGCGTGCCTCGTCGAACAGCCCCTCGGCCGCCAGGCGCCGGCGCAGCGCCTCGAAGGCGCGTTGCAGCGCACCCAGACCGGCAGCCTCGATTTCCTCGGCGATCAGTTGGTACTCGCCCCGTGCCGCATAAAGGCTTATGCCGCCGCGCACCAGCACCGAATCGCCGTTCGCCGGACGCAGCCGGGCGCGGATGTTGCGCCCGCGGAACATGGCGCAGCGGACCTGCGCCCCGGCGTCCTTCAGCGTGAAGTACCAGTGCCCGGATGACGCCGCCTGGAAGTTCGAGATTTCGCCCTCGACCCACACCGATGGCAGCGCGCCTTCGAGCAGGCGGCGGCTCTCCTCGTTCAGTTGCGAGACGGAAAACACGCTGCGCGGATCGCGGTCGATCGGCATCGGTGGCGCTCCGTGCGTGCTCAGGCGAGGAGGAGGTTGCCGAGGCGCGGACGCCGGAATTTCTTCCAGTTCCCCTCGGGTTGGGCGAGGCGGTCAGCGAGCAGGAACATCACGGCGGCGCTGTAGCCGAGCCCCACGTGGCTCGCGCTCACGCGGATGCTCTGGGTGAGCGGCGTCTCGCGCTCGCGCGCCACCTGATGCGCCACGATGCCGTCGCTCTCGCTGTAGATGGCAGTGCAGGGCACGCCCGGCGGTGGCTCGATCATGCGCGCGATGCGCTCGCGAAGCTCCTCGCTGTCGAGCCGCGTTTCCGTGGCGAGTTCGTAGAGCCGCCAGATCGTTGTGGCTTTGGGGTTGCCGCCGATCGGGCTGCCCAGCGTGATCACCTGCCGCACGTGCTCGGGGCAGGCGCGGGCAAGTTCGCGTGCGAGCACACCGCCCAGGCTCCATCCGACCAGGCTCACCTTGCGGCCCTGCCGACGCACGATGGCGGCGAGTTGCTCGGCCACCCTGTTCTCGAAATCCGGATCAGAGGCGCGCAGGCCCAGATTGCGTCCGAGCCCCCAGCCTTGCGCGTCATACCCCCAGAGGCGCATGTAGTAGCGCAGGGCTGCGGTGGAACCGTCGGCACCCATGAAACCCGGCAACACCATCACCGGGTGACCGTCGCCACGGCGTGCGCGTCGCAACCAGGGATGGGCGAGCAGGAGGGTGTTCAGTTCGAGCAGGAAGCGGCCGGGTTCGGTCAGTGCGTAGACGAGGCGTGGTCTGGGAACAAGGGTTTCGGTGTTCATCGCGCGCTCGCCGGCCTGAGCGCCGAGTGTAGCCTCCGGAACGGCTCTTCAGCCATGGCAGGGCAGCAGTGTCGCGGCCAGCACGGGCAGGGCGGTTTCCACCCGCAGGACCCGCGGGCCGAGCGAACAGGCCGCGAAGCCCGCGCGCCCGAGCATCTCCACCTCGTAGTCCGTGAAGCCGCCCTCTGGTCCGATGGCCAGAGTGAGCGGAGCCTGCGCCGGCTGCGCGATGGCGTTGGCCGCAGGATGTGCGACCAGACACGTCGTATGCCGGGCGATGGCGGGCAATTCGTCTTCCACGAAGGGTTTGAGGCGTTTGTGCAGAAACACCTCCGGCATCGCCGTGTCCACGGCTTGCTCGAGGCCCGCAGCGCACCACGCATCGATGTTGCCGGGCGAGAGCAACGGGCTCTGCCAGTAGCTTTTCTCGACGCGCGTGGCGTTCAGCAGCCAGATCCGCTTGATCCCCAGTTCGGAGGCACAGCGCAAGACGCGGCGCAGCATCTTCGGGCGGGGCAGCGCCAGCAGCAGTTGCAGCGGCAGTGGGGCAGGAGGAGCCTCCCGCAGGTACTCCAGCGCGAGCGTGGCGGTGTGAGTGTCGACGGAGCTGACCGTCGCGCTGCCGATGCGCCCGTTGCGCAGCCCCACCCGAAGCCGGCGACCGGGTGCGGGCGGCCAGAGCCCCGCGCGTGGCGGATAACGCGAGAGCAGGATTTCCGCCTGCGCCTCGCCGCGCAACTCTGCGGGCTGCAGCAGCAGCAGATTCATCCGCCGGCGGGGCGTGCGAAGAGATCGTACTCGTCTGCCGCCGTGACGAGGGCCTGCACGATCGAGCCTGGCTGCAGCCCACGTGCTTGCTCGAGATGCACCACGCCGTCGATCTCGGGCGCGTCGGCGTGGGAGCGGCCCGACGCGGTGTCGCCGTCGACGCTGTCGATCAGCACTTCGATTTGCCGGCCCACGCGGCGCTGGAGTTTCTCGGCGCTGATCTCGCTCTGCAGCCCCATCAGTTGCTGCCAGCGCTCTTCCTTGACCTCTTCGGGCACGGCACCGGGTAGCGCATTGGCCGGTGCGCCATCGACGGGCGAGTATTTGAAACAGCCCACGCGGTCGAGTTCGGCCTCGTCGAGGAAGTCGAGCAATTCCTCGAAGTCTTCGTCCGTCTCGCCGGGGAAGCCCACGATGAAGGTGCTGCGGATCGCGAGATCGGGGCAGGCGGCGCGCCAGGAGTGGATGCGCTCCAGTACGGCCTCGGCGTGTGCCGGGCGTTTCATGAGTTTCAGGATCCGGTGGCTCGCGTGCTGGAACGGGATGTCGAGGTAAGGCAGTACCTTGCCCTCGGCCATCAACGGGATGATCTCGTCGACGTGAGGGTAGGGGTAGACGTAGTGCAGGCGCACCCATGCGCCCAGGCTGCCCAGCGCCTCGCAGAGTTCTTTCATGCGCGTGCGCAGCGGGCGGCCCTGCCAGAAACCCGAGCGATACTTTAGATCGACACCGTAGGCGCTGGTGTCCTGCGAGATCACCAGCAACTCGCGCACGCCGGCTTTCACCAGGCGTTCGGCTTCGTCCATCACCTCGCCGATGGGGCGGCTCACCAGATCTCCGCGCAGGTGCGGGATGATGCAGAAACTGCAGCGGTGGTTGCAGCCTTCGGAAATCTTGAGATAGGCGTAGTGGCGTGGCGTGAGCTTGATGCCCTGCGCGGGCACCAGGTCAACGAAGGGATCATGGCTGCGTGGCGGCGGGGGCAGGTGCTGGTGCACGGCGCCCACCACGGCCTCGTAGGCGTGCGGACCGGTGACCTCCAGCACGCGGGGGTGCGCGGCGCGGATTTCCTCGGCGCGGGCCCCCATGCAGCCGGTGACGATCACGCGGCCGTTTTCCTTGAGAGCCTCGCCAATGGCGTCCAGCGATTCCTGCTTGGCACTGTCGATGAAGCCGCAGGTGTTGACCACGACCACGTCGGCGTCGGCGTAGGTGGGCACGAGCTCGTAGCCGTCTTGCCGCAGTTGCGTGAGGATGCGTTCGGAATCCACCAGCGCCTTGGGACAGCCGAGGCTCACGAAGCCGATCTTGGGTGTGCTCACGGGGATGTCCGCGGAAAGGAGGGGCGCATTGTAGCCCGAGCGGACGCGATCAGAACTGCCGTGTGCCCGCCGCGCCCTGTTGGCGCACACGAAGCCCGCAGGCGCGCAGCCGTGCGAGCAGTTCCGCGAGCTCCTCGTGCCCCAGGAATTCCCCTATGCCCACCTGCTCCCCCGCGCTGCAGAGCGAGACGCGCGGCGGGTCGTTGGGGAAGGGCGCCTCGAGCACCGAGACGCTGGTCTCCTGCGTTGCGAAACGCCATCGCCGTCGCGGACGCACCACACCCTTGTCGATCGCGAGGGTGTCTTCGCCCACGGTGATCACCTGCTGGTGACTGCACTTCCAGTTGACGTACCAGAGCGCCGCACCCAGAAGCAGCAGTTCAATGCCCGCGAAAGGCAGGATCATCCAGGCGCCCGCCAGCGCGAAGCCGACCGCGATCAGCGAGGAATGCGCGAAGAGCAGCACCCACAGCAACCGGTTCTGGTGCCAGTCGGCAGAGCGGTTGGGTCGCAGGATGATGAGCCGCTGACCCGCGTCATGACGCACAGAGACCACGTGCGGAGTTTCCTGCGGTTGAGGTGGGCAGGATCGCATTCTAAGCTCTGCTGCCCCCGCCCCGGAAAGAGCATCCGAACCGTGAGCATTCCCCGCCTGCTGATCGGTCCCGAGGAACTCGCTGCGTGCATGGCCGGCGATGATCCCCCTGTCATCGCCGATTGCCGCTTCGTGCAGGGTGATGCCGCTGCCGGCGGGCATGCATACGCACGCAGCCATGTGCCGGGCGCGCACTACCTGCATCTCGACCGGGATCTCTCCGGTCCTCGCGGGGCGACGGGCGGGCGCCACCCCCTGCCTGCACCCGAGGTCTTCGGCAGCACGCTGGCCCGCATCGGCTTGCGCCCCGGGCAATTGCTGGTGGCCTACGACGATTCCCGGGGCGCATGGGCTGCAAGGCTCTGGTGGTTGGCGCGCCATTTCGGTCATCCGGAGGTGTGCCTGCTTGATGGCGGCTGGGGGCGTTGGACAGCGCTCGGGTTGCCTGTTACTGCAGATGTTCCCGCTCCTGCGGCGGGGGTGCGGGAGTTATGGCCTGCCGGCGGCAGCACCATCGATTTCGACGCCCTGTCAGACGAGCGCGCCCGGCGCGCGCTGCACCTGATCGACAGCCGTGACCCGCCGCGTTACGCCGGAACGGAGGAGCCCATCGATCCCGTGGGCGGGCACATTCCCGGCGCGCTCAATCTGCCGTGGAGCGGTGCCTGCGATCAGGCCGGACGATTTCTCGATGCTGACGCGCAGCGTGAGCGGTGGCGTGCGACGGGGAACGATCCGGTCGTGGTGTATTGCGGCTCCGGGGTCACGGCCTGCGTGAACCTGTTCTCGCGTGCGTTGGCGGGTTTTTCGGGGGACCGGCTGTATCCGGGAAGCTGGAGCGACTGGTCTGCGCGCAAGGATGCCCCTGTTGCGACGGGCCCCGAGCCGGGTTGATCGCCCCGCGCGGGCTCAGGCGCTGCCCGCCGTCCATTGCGCACAGGTCTCGCGGAACTCGTCGCAGCGGCGGTGATAGTTGGCGGTAGTCTTTGGCATCGGCACGCGAGCGCCAGCCAGATACTCGATGACTTTTTTTCCTTCCGCGAGCAGTCGCAGGGCGTCGTCTGCCAGGCGCCTCTGTTCGGCCGTTGCCTCCTCGGGAAGTGTCGGACGGAAGCCGGCCACACCCTCGCCCGCAGCCACGAAGCGCGGCCAGACCCTGAAGATGACCGGGTCGCTGCGCATCGTTTCGCTCTCGAGCTTGGCGGCGGCGGCGAGTTCGCGCAGCAGCGGGCCTATGGGGGCAAAGCCGGGAAGGCCGGCGAAGCAGGCTTCCATCTTGCCGGCGAGCCCGTCGATGTCGCGCATGGCGCGCGCGATCTTCATGTAGCGGCTTTCGTAGACCGTGGCGATCGGCAGTGTGAAGGCCTTGAAGGGCTCTCCCCAGAGCTCGTCGATGCCTTCCTCGCCGCTGTAGTGTTTTACGTGGTGGCCGAGTTCAAGCGCTTCCCGGAAGCAGTCGTCGCACTGGCGCATCAGCTCGTTGTCCATGCTGATGTGGACTCCGACTTCCTCGAGCTCGACGATCGTGGTGAAGAGGTCTGTGGCACGGTTGAAGAGCGCGCCCGCCAGCATCGCCGCGTTCACGCGCTTGCGTTGCGGGTCGGTCTCCATGCGCCACGCCTCGCGTGCGGCCTCGAGTTTCTTGCCGGGGGTGTTGATGCCTTCCTCGGTGTGGTGGAAGGCCCGCTTGGTCATCTGGTCGATGAGGAGTTTTTTCTCGACGAGGGAGTTCTCGGGGGGCGCGTAGTAGCGGATCCAGTAACCGTCGTAGTGGATCACGGGCTTGCCGTCGATGACGTCAAGCGTGCCCTCTTTCACTGCCTCGTTCATGTGCGGGTGGCGCGTGGCGCCCGGTCTGCTGCGGTGGCGGCATCTTAATCCCGGGATCCGCGCGCTGTGCTGTCATCATCACGGCGGGTGCAACTTTTCCCGAAGCACGAAGGGCTACAGGGTGATGCCCTCTTCAGCCTTGGAAATGCGAGCGTCAAACCCTATGCTGTGCGCCACCCGGATCGCGCCCTCCGAAGTGTCTTCAGCGCCGGTCCCGCGCCACTCTCTGCGGAGAACATCATGGATGCTGCCAGATCGGCCAGAAGCAGGGGTCGTGTCGAGCGCCGCGATTCCCGCCAGTACCTGACCTTTGCCCTTGCCGGTGAGGAGTACGGCGTCGATATCCTTCGTGTGCAGGAGGTGAAGGGCTGGACACCGGTCACCCGGTTGCCGCGCTTGCCGCCCTTCGTGTCCGGTGTTCTCAACCTGCGTGGCGCCATCGTCCCCATCATCGATATGCGCGCCCGGTTCGGGCTGGAACGCGCAGAACCGGGCCCCACTACCGTCGTCATCGTCATCAACGTGGGCGAACTTGCCGAGCAGCAGGCCGCGGGCATCGTGGTTGACGCCGTCTCGGACGTGGTGGACGTAGAGAACGCCGAGGTGAAACCGCCGCCGCGCTTCGGCACCACGCTGGACGCCTCCTACATCCGCGGCTTGGCCGAGGTGGGCGAGAAAATGGTCATGCTGCTGGACGCTGACCGCTTGCTCAGCCAGGAAGAGTTGCAGGCGTTGGGCGAGGCCGTGTAAGGGGCCTCCCTGACTGCCTTCCGCGCGCTGGCGCGCTAAAGAGATCCTTGATTGGAGGAGAGACATGGCGAACATACTCGCCGCTGACGATTCGGCGTCGATGCGCCAGATGGTGGCGTATACCCTGAGCAACGCAGGTCATTCCGTGGTCTCCGCGATAGATGGCCAGGACGCGCTGGACAAGGCGAAGGAGCAGAAATTCGACCTCGTGCTCACCGACGTGAACATGCCCCTGATGGATGGCATCACGCTCACGCGGGAATTGCGGGCCCTGCCCGTGTACCGCTTCGTGCCCATCCTCATGCTCACGACCGAGGCGGGGCAGGAGCGCAAACTCGAGGGCAAGGCCGCCGGCGCCACAGGCTGGATCGTGAAGCCGTTCAATCCAGACCAGTTGATCGCGGTCGTCAAGAAAGTGCTGGGCTAGGAGGGTCGATGGGGGACAGCCAGGGCAAGGCGTCCGGCAGGGTGAGGTCCGTGGAGGAAAGGGCTGAGTCCCGCGAGTTCCCGTTCAGCGATGCGGAGTTCGCGTTCATCCGCGAACTGGTCGAGCAGCACGCCGCGATCAAGCTCCCCGACACCAAGCGGCAGATGGTCTATGGCCGTCTGGTGCGGCGCCTGCGCGAACTGCGCATCGGCTCTTTCGCCGAGTATGTGGCGCTGCTGCGGGATGATGCCGGCGGACCGGAATTCGTCAACCTGATCAATGCAGTCACCACCAACCTCACCTCCTTCTTCCGCGAGAAGCACCACTTCGACGTCCTCCGCGAGAAGGTGATACCCGAGTTCGTCACGCGCAATTCCGCGAAGCGCTCGCTGCGTATCTGGTCCGCGGGGTGCTCGACTGGCGAGGAGCCCTATTCGATTGCGATGACTGTCCTGGACTGCTTGCCGGCAGGATGGGATCTCAAGATCCTGGCGACCGATATCGACACCAAGGTGCTCGCCACGGCCTCCGCCGGCGTCTACGGCGAAGACAGGATCCGCTCGCTTCCCGACACCCTCAAGCGCAGGGGCTTCCTGCGCGGGCGCGGCGAGTCCAGCGACAAGGTGCGCGTCCGCCCGGAGTTCCAGCAGCCGATTTCCTTCAAGCAACTGAACCTGATGGAAGCCTGGCCCATGCGGGGCCAGTTCGATTTCATCTTCTGCCGCAACGTGGTCATCTACTTCGACAAGCCCACCCAGCAGCGTTTGTTCGACCGTTTTGCGGACCAGTTGGTTGATGACGGATACGTTTTCCTCGGACACTCCGAGACCATGCACAACCTCACGACGCGTTTCCGGCTCCTGGGCCAGACCGTCTACCAGAAGCAGCACTAGGCGAGCGCTCATGCAAGACACTGCATCGAACAACCGCCGACGCCTGAGTTACGCAGGGCAGGCCCGCGTGCTGCCCGGCTACGAGCACGTCAAGCGCTACTGGGATCCCACACGGAACCAGTACGCCGCCAAGATCCTGCCGGGCGAGTACTACGTCACGGTCGAGAGCGAGGTCATCACCACCGTGCTCGGTTCCTGCATCTCGGCTTGTGTGCGTGATCCCGTGTTCGGGGTCGGTGGCATGAACCACTTCATGCTGCCGCAAAGCGGGGGGCGTGCCGAGGATTCCTGGAACGACTCGCTCGTCAGTGCCTCGGCCCGCTACGGCAACGTCGCCATGGAGCACCTGATCACCGACATCCAGAAATTCGGCGGTGTCCGGGAAAACCTCGAGGTGAAAATCACGGGCGGCGGGAAGGTGCTCGCCATCATGTCCGACGTCGGTCGGCGCAACATCCAGTTCGTACGGGAGTACATCCGCACGGAAGGATTGCGGCTGCTCGCCGAGGACGTAGGCGATATCTACCCGCGCAAGGTGCTCTACGACCCGCGCACGGGCCGCGTACAGGTGAAGAAGCTCCGCACGCTGCACAACGACACGATCTTCAAGCGCGAGGAGCAGTACATGGAACGCCTGGTCGAGCCGCCGAAGCGCGCCTCGCAGGAAGTGTTCGGCGGAGACGTCGAACTCTTCTGATGTGGGTGGCCGCTCGCGCAGTCCGTGCTTACGCTGGTAAACGGGCTCCGCTATAGTCGGGCCGGGTAGCGGGCCGGCGCCACGATGCGTCTTGCCGCGCAATACCAGCAGTCCGGGGAGCTTTGATGCCTGCAGCCGCTTCAGTGCACTGGCAAACCGCACGCCGCGCTTGCGTGGTGGCGGTGGTCTGTGTGCTCGCCGGCCTGCTCAGTTTGTGGGTATCTCCTGCCTTCGGCGCTTATCCGCTCGTGTGGCTTCCGGCCGGCGTCGGCCTGGCTGCGACCCTGCGTTACGGGCCCGCGGCGTGGCCGGGCATTCTCGTCTCCTCAGTCGTTTTGACCCTGCTCGCGCGGGCCTCTGGCGCCACGGATGCCGACTGGATGAGATCCTCGGCGCAGGGCGCGCTCATCGGCCTTGCACTCTGTCTCCAGTCTTCATTGGCCGCCCGACTGCTCCAGCCGCCCGGTGCCCCGGTGGCTGCGCTCGACTCGGTGGGTGAGGCCCTGCGTTTCGGGTTGATACATGCTCCATTCGCGGCCCTCTTTGGCGGCGGCGGGATCCTTCTGGGGGCCTACGCCTCCGAAGCGCTCGACCCCTCGGCCATGCTGGTGCCGGCGATAGCTGCGTGGTTCGGGCAATGGATGGGCACGGTGATCGCCATGCCTGTGTTTCTCGCACTTTCCTCAGCATCCGACGCACCCTGGCGATCAAGGCGTCCGGTCACGGCTGCCGCCACGGTCCTTGCCGTCGGAGTTGCCTTCTCTCTGGGTAATGCCTTTGCAGCGCGCGAGCAGGAGCGCCAGCGCATTTCCTTCGAGATCGTCTCTGCCGGTTTTGCGCAGGCCCTTGGCAGCGAATTCGACGACGTGCGTGGTGTTGCAGCCGCGCTGCGATCCTTTCTCGAGTCGGCCCGCCCGGTGGATCCGGCGGAGTTTGCCCGTTTCGGCGAGTCGATCGGCCGCCGCACGCCGGGCGTCGCGGGTATGGGATGGGCTCCGCGTGTGAGCGAAGCAGACCGAAGCGCATTCGAGGCCGCAGCAAGAGCATCGATCGAGCCCTCGTTCCGCATCGGCTCTCCCGTCACGGCGATGGCCCCGGATTTGCGCGCGGATCATGTCTATCCGGTGACCTTTGTGGTGCCGGCTGCGGCAAAACAGCGTTTGGGCGTCGATCTGCTTCGCAGCGAGGGCGGCGCAGATGCCATAGAGCGGGCGCGTGCCACCGGAGACATCGTGGCCTTTCCGCCCCGACGTGCCTTGGTGGGTCAGCGCGGAGAGCTGACGGTACTCTTCGTCGCAGCCGTCGGCCCCTCGGGTGCCGTTCCCGGACTGCCGGAACTCGAGGGCGTCGCGGGCGTGGCGGCCCAGCCCCTGATCATCGCCGCCAGACTTCTGGAGCGCGGCGGGGCTGACACTTCGCTGGTGCACATCCTGCTGCAGGATGTGACGGGCGATGAGCCTGTGTTGCTGGTCGACCTCGGCGCACCACCATTGGCCGAGACGTCGATCCCCCCGTACAACAGGCGCATGGAGGTGGCAGGCAGGATCTGGGATCTCACGATCTCTCCTACGGCTGTGTATCTCGCTTCCCGGTTGTCGCCCGCCCCCTTCCTCATGCAGATATCGGCCTGTGTGGCTGCGGCGGTGCTGCTGCTCTTCGTGTTGGTGCTGAGCGGCCGTTCCGCCCGCGTCCAGCAACAGTTCGAGGACCGTACCGCCGAACTTGCCGCGCGAAACCGCCAGTTGCGCAACGAGATCGCCGAGCGGGAGGCGGCGGAGGAGCGTGAGCGCGAAACGCAGCGCAGCTTCCTCGACGGGCTCGCCTTCGCCGGTATCGGCAGTTGGGACCACGATCTCGATTCCGGGCAGCTGACCGGTACCGCCGAACTCTGCCGTATCTATGGTCTGCCAGGCACCTCGGTGCTCATGGACCTGGACACGCTCCTCGAGCGCGTCCATCCGGACGATCTCCCGCGCTACCAGGAAGCCCTGGAGGCCTGCACGGTCGGTGGCGGGTTCCTGTCGCTCGATCTGCGCGTCATGCACCCGGGCGGCGAGATGCGCTGGATCAGCGCAAGGGCAAGGCACCGGCTCGATCGCGTCGGCCGCCCCCACGTCGTGGGCGTCAGCTGGGATATCACCGACCGGGTAGAGGCTTCTGCCCGGGCCAAGCTCCTCGCCATGACCTTCGAGCGTGGCGGTGAGGCTATATTCATCAGCGATCCCGAGTTCCGCATCGTGGAAGTTAACCCGGCATTCGCAGGTCTGACCGGCATCGGGCAGGGTCTCGCGCCCGGCATGGATGCAGCGGAGATTTTTGCCGAACGCGGAAATCGTGAGCAGTTCCGAAGTTACGCCGCCATCGCTCTCGATCGTGGCAGCTGGCAGGGCGAAATCTGGGGCAGGGGTTCGGGCGGGATTCCCCGTCCGTTCTGGCTGGTGCTCGCGGTGGTCCGTGACGAACGGGGTGAACCCTCCAGCTACGTCGGAAGTTTTGTCGACATCAGTGAGCGCAAGGGGGCCGAGGAGAAGATCGAGTTCCTCGCCCATCACGACGCGCTCACCGGCCTGCCGAACCGGTTTTCGCTGCAGAGTCGCGTCGACCAGGCGCTTTCGCAGGCGGTGCGTTCGGGTGAGCGCCTGGCGCTCATGTTCATCGACATGGACCGCTTCAAGCTGATCAATGACTCTCTGGGCCACGACGTGGGAGACCAGTTGCTGCTGGAAATCGCGCGCCGCCTGCGCACATCGGTGCGTTCGAGCGACATCGTCGCGCGTCTGGGTGGTGACGAGTTCGTGGTGGCCTTGCCCGGCGCGGGTGACGATGACGCCATCGCGCGGATGGCCGAGAAACTCCGCCAGGAACTGAGCGCGCCCTACAACCTCCGTGCCCGCTTGCTCCACAGCTCTCCCAGCATCGGCATCGCGATCGCGCCCGAGCATGGCTCCACGGTCGAGACGCTGATGCGCAACGCCGATGCGGCGATGTACCGGGCCAAGGACGTGGGGCGCAACAATTTCCAGTTCTTCGATCGGGCGCTGTCGGAGCGTGCGCGGGATCGGCTGGAGCTTGCGGCGGATCTGCGTGGCGCGCTCGAGCGCGAAGAGTTCCGCCTGCACTTCCAGCCACAGGTCCGATCGGAAGACGGGGCCTTCGTGGCCGCGGAGGCACTGATCCGCTGGCAACACCCCCAGCGTGGCCTGGTGGCTCCCGACCAGTTCATCAGCGTCGCCGAGGAGTTCGGCCTCATCGATGCAATTGGAGATTGGGCTCTGAACGCCGCTTGCCGTGAACTGGCTACGCTGAACGCCCTCGGCATCAGCGGTCTCAGGGTCTGCGTCAACCTCTCAGCCAAGCAGCTGCGCGACCGCGAACTCCCCGAGCGCGTGGCTGCCGCCCTCACAGCCTCGGGTATCGCTGCCGCGGATCTGGAACTGGAACTCACCGAATCGATGGCCATGCAGGAGCCGCAGTCGACGATCGCGCTACTGAAGCGTCTTTATGACAGTGGCGTGGGCCTTGCCATCGATGACTTCGGGACAGGGTATTCCTCGCTCTCGTATCTCAAGATGTTGCCGCTCCACAACATCAAGCTCGATCGTTCTTTCGTGAGGGACATCGACGCGGAGCCCGGTGGAAGGGCAATTTGCAGCGCGACGGTGGCCATGGCGCACGCACTTGGCATCAAGGTCGTGGCCGAGGGTGTGGAGACCGAGGTGCAGAGGGACTTCCTGATGGCGCTCGGTTGCGATTACCTCCAGGGCTGGCTCTTCAGCAAGGCCTTGCCGGCCCCGGAGCTCGCTCAGCTGATCATCCAGCGCCGACGGGAGTACGGGGTCTGAGCGCTCCTCGCCGGGATCCCGGGCCTGCGGGTCCGCTTCGGGCCTTGCTTCAGCATGCCCTCGGCCGGGGCGTGGCCTTCGCCTCGCCCGGGTGGTTCCGGCCATCGGAACAGCGGCCTGACGCTGGCGAGGCGGGTGATGTCCTGGTGCTCTCTCCGGGACCAGTGCCCACCACCAGCATCTACCTCGAGAGCCGGCTTGGACCCTTGCGCGGCAGGATCGTCGATACCCTTGCGGCAGATCCGCCCCCCGGGCCACCGCGAGCCACCGAACTCGTGCTGGTGCGACACGCCCCCCGGCCCTGGCTGCGCTGGATCAGCCAGCATCGGGCTGCATTCGGGCGTATTGCGCTTCTGATGGACGACGACATGCCGCAGGCCTTGCTGGCCGCGGAGCTTCCGCCGGCCTACGCACTGCGCACGGCCCGCCGGCATCGGGACGTGCGGTGCCTGCTGGCGGGGTGCTGCGACGAGTTGTGGCTGTCCACGCCCGAATTGCTGCGACGCTATCCCGGCCCCCGAAGCCGTCTCCTCGTGCCACTGTATGTGTCCCCCCGCGTGGTCGATGAAACCCCTGCAGACACCGAGCCCGTTTACTTCTACCACGGTACGCGGGCGCATCTGGCCGAGATCCGCTGGTTACGGCCCGTTGTGGAGGCAGTGCAGCGTCGCTGCCCCCGGGCTGTTTTCGAAGTCTTGGGTGATGAGGGGGTCGCGAGGGTGTTCCGGGGTATTCCGCGGGTCCGGGTACGCCCATGGCTCACGTGGCCGGACTACCTCGCCTACAGCCGCACTCATCAGTACAAGGTGGGGCTGGCACCCTGTCTGGATACGCCCTTCAACCGCGCCCGATCGCAGGTGAAACTCTTCGACATCACGCGCCTCGGGGCGGCCGGCGTCTACGCGGATCTGGCGCCTTATGCAGACGGTGTCCTGCACGGGGAGACGGGCCTGCTCTGCGCGGCCCGGCACGAGGACTGGGTCGAGGCGATCGCCGCGCTGCTCGAGGGCCCGGATCAGGCCTCGGCCATGGCCGGGGCCGCGCGCCTTGTATGCGCGGAGCAGCGCGCGCGTCACGGGCACTGGCCCTCTGCAGGCGCACATGGGTTCGCCTGATCGCATCGACCTGCCTGCCGTGGCGCTCCCCGGCCCGGTCGCGGTCTTCTCCCGGGGTATCAGGCGCATCCCCGGCGTCGCCTCCGTTCTGGGCGTGCCGATGGTGAAGGGTCATCGCTTCCTCGACCCCGCAGGGATCGGCGCCGTCGCGGGATGGGGTCGACGTCCGACGTCTGTTCCTGCACGCCTCTGGGCCGAACGCCATCACCGGCCCTACATCGCTCTGGAGGACGGGTTTCTGCGCTCCGTCGGGCTCGGAGGGGATGCGCCACCGCTATCGCTGCTCATCGACGATCTGGGCATCTACTACGACGCGAGCCGGCCCTGCCGGCTCGACGTGCTCTGCGATCACGAGCCGGACGCTGCCGATGCGGCCCGGGCCCAACGCTTCATCGCGGGGTGGCGAGAGGGCAGAGTTTCAAAATACAACCACTTGCGTGAGCTTGAAGACAGATTGCCTGAAGACTTTGTCCTCGTGGCGGACCAGACATCCGGGGATGCGTCCCTCGCATTCGGGGGCGTGGAGGCCGACACCTTCGAGCGCATGGTGCGCGCTGCCTTGGAGGAGCACCCCGAGAGCAGGGTGCTGATCAAAACCCACCCCGATGTAGTGGCAGGCAAAAAAAGGGGCTGCATCGATCCTGCCTCCTTCGCTGGTCACCCTCGTGTGATGTTCCTGAGCGAGAACGTTCACCCCGTCCCGCTGCTCGAGCGGGCGCGTGCGGTCTATGTGGCGACCTCGCAGTTGGGCTTCGAGGCCCTGTTGTGGGGGCGTCCCGTGCGCTGTTTCGGCATGCCGTTCTATGCCGGGCGCGGGCTCACCAGCGATACCCTGGCTGCGCCTCCCTGGCGCAGACCCATAAGCCTGGTGCAGCTGGTGTTTGCGGCTCTGCTCCGATACCCGCGTTACACCGATCCGCAGTCGGGCGAGCTTTGTGAGCCGGAGCGGGTGCTGGAGCATCTGTCGCTGCAGCGACGTCTTCGCGAAGCCTTCCCGCCGGTTGTCGATGCCGTGGGGTTTTCGCTCTGGAAACGGCCGCTGCTCCGTGACTTCCTCGCCGGATCGCAGGTGGTGTTCAGGCGCAGCGCGGACGGCGTGGATGCAGGCCGGACCCTGGTCCTGTGGGGGGCGGCTTCTGCAGGGTTTCATGCCGGACCCGTCCTCAGGATCGAAGACGGCTTTCTGAGATCCGTTGGGCTGGGTGCTGCACTGGCGAGGCCGCTGTCGTGGGTCGTCGATGACGCCGGGATCCACTATGACCCTGGCCGCCCGTCTGCGCTCGAACGCATCCTCGCCGGACACGATTTCGACGCGGCTCTCCTGGCGCGTGCGCGCCGACTGCGGGAAAGCATCGTGTCGGCTGGCATCGGCAAGTACAACCTCCCTGGCGCGCCTTGGTCGCGTCCCCCGGGCAAAGAGCGCGTCGTGCTGGTGGTGGGGCAGGTGGAGTCCGACGCGGCTGTGGCGCTTGGCGCATCCCGGGTTCGCGACAATGCCGCCCTTGTCGCAGCTGCTCGCGCCCGTTGCCCCGAGGCCTGGATCCTCTACAAACCACACCCCGATGTGGTGAGCGGGCTTCGTCGCAAGGGCCTCATGGAAAACAAGGCGATGGACGATGCAGATGAAGTCGTTTCCACAGTGCCGATGGCGAGCCTGCTCGGCTGCGTGGACGAAGTCCATGTGATCAGTTCGCTCGCGGGCTTCGAGGCCCTGCTGCGCGGCCTGCGGGTGGTCTGCCACGGGCGACCCTTTTATGCCGGTTGGGGGCTCAGCGAGGACATCGATCCGCCACCCGGACGGGGCCGGCAGCTACCGCTCGATGCATTGGTGGCGGCAGCGCTGATTCTGTACCCGCGATACGTGCACCCTGGTTCGGGCGCTTTCATGACGGCGGAGGACGCCGTGGAAGTGTTGCAACTCGCGCGTGGCACGCCGCGGATACCACTCTGGCGTCGCATGCTGGTGCCGCTGCTGCGGTTGCGGGCGCGCTGAGCGCGGGAATCCTGCCGTTGGCGCTGCTTGCGGGCGGCATCGTGCCGGGCGCTAGAATCCCGCAGTCGCTTTCCAACAGCGCTCCGGCCTGGCCCGGAGCATCCGCGGAGCCTCCGGCATGATCTCCAGAGGATTGGGCAGTTTCTGTGGCAGGCGCGTCCTGTTGCTCCAGTCCCCCGTCGGTCCCTTCTTTTTTCGCCTCGCCCGCGATCTCCAATGGGCCGGTGCCCAGGTCTGCAAGATCAATTTCAACGGCGGTGACGCCCTCTTTTACCCGTCGGATGCGATCGCCTTCCGGGGCACGGCAGACGAGTGGCCAGCGTTTCTCCGTCGCGTGATGATCGAGCGGGATATCGATGTGGTGCTGCTGTTCGGGGATTGCAGGCCCGTGCATCGCCTGGCCCGTCAGGTGGTCAGGCAGATGGGTGTAGAACTCGGGGTGTTCGAGGAGGGCTATGTCCGCCCCGATTACGTCACCTTCGAGCGCTGGGGCGTGAACGGGAACTCCACCCTGCCGCGTTCGCCCATTTTTTATCTCAACCGCGATGTAGATCCGATACCTGAGCCCATGCCGGTGCGGGATACCTTCTGGTGGTCAGCGCTCTGGGCGATCGCCTATTACGTTGCGGCAGTCGCGTGTACGCCGCTCTATCCACACTACCGTCACCACCGACGGCTCTCGCTTGTAGAGCTGTTCCCGTGGCTGCGCAGCTTTGCGCGCAAGCGCAGCTACGCCCGGAGCGAGCGCCCGGTAGGGGAGCGCCTTGTAGGCGATTTGTCGGGGCGTTTTTTTCTGGCACCCCTGCAGGTGCACAACGACTCGCA
>JBILEG010000192.1:0-6603 GCA_044352225.1 Pseudomonadales bacterium
GAAGCAGCGTATCCGCGTACAGCATCGTGAGCGGGTGATTGCCCGGGTTCAGCGCGAGCTGCTTCTGCAGGCGGTCCACTGCATCCCCGATGTGGCCGGACGCGAGGTCGAGCTCTGCCGCAGCGATCAACACAGGAATGTTCGAGGAGTAGTGGCGCAGCAGAGGAGCCAGCTCGCGGCGTGCCTCTTCGAACTCGCTGGTTCGGGTGAGTGCCAGTACCAGGCCGTAGCGATTGCCGGGTGAGAGGCCTTCGTCACGGGCGATCTCGGCGCGGAAGCGCTTGATCGCATAGCCTGGTGTTTCCTCGAATCCCAATCTCACCCGCGCCTGCATGAAGCTGAAGTCTGCGCTGTCCTGCTTGCCGTCCTGAGGGTGGTTGCGGGCGCGGTTCTTGGAATCGGCCACGCGGCTCTCGGTCACGGGGTGCGAGAGCAGGAACTCCGGTGGCCTGCGCGTGTTGTAGCGCATGGACTCCAGCATGCGGGAAAACATCCGTGGCATGCCGTTCGGGTCGTAGCCGGCATCCACCAGCGTGAGCATGCCGAGGCGGTCCGCCTCCCGCTCGTTGTCGCGGCTGAAGCGCAATTGCTGCTGCTGTATGGCCGACTGGCCAGCGGCTATCGCGGCCATGCTGCTTTGCGAGCCACCGCCGGCGGTGGCGGCCAGCACCAGAGAGCTCAACAGGATGATCGCGTTCGGGACGGCGTTTCGTTTGGCCTCCTCGACGCTGCGCGCATAGTGGCGCTGGCTCAGGTGCGCGAGTTCGTGGGCGATCACCGAGGCGAGTTCGTCCTCGTGCTGCGCGGACAGCAGAAGCCCGTTGTTCAGCCCCACCACACCGCCGGGAACTGCAAAGGCGTTGAGGGTCTCGTTGTCGACGATCACGACGTTCAGCCGCGCATCACTCAGCTGGCTGTGCGTGGCGAGGTCGAATACCACCTGCTCGAGGTAGTCCTGGAGGAGCGCGTCCTCCACGGTCTTCACCTGCCCGCGGAACATGCGCAGCCATGCACCACCCAGCTTGCGCTCGACCACTGGCGATACCGCCGCCGAGGAGGCGTCTCCGAGCGACGGGAGCTCTATCTCGGTTGCCGGCGCCGGAGCGGCGCACAAGGCGAAGGCCGAGGCCAGCAGCGTGCGTCGCAGGCGCGATGGCAGAGCGTGGCGGCGCATGAAAAGCACTGCGGTGTGATCCTGTGAGAAGGGGCTTGCCCGATACCTGCTTGGAGTGCGGCGGCGGAGAATAATTCCGTTCCCGTCGAGGTCGGGATGCTGCGCAGTGCATCGCGGGTCGGGGGCTATACTAGCACGCGATTTCCGGCGGTCAGAGTGAAGGCAATGGACGAGTCCATCCATGAGGTAGATGCGTGCGGGCTCGCCTGTCCGCTGCCGCTGCTCAAGGCGAAGAAAGGCCTGAATGCCTTGCCGCCCGGCGCACTTCTTCGCGTGCTCTCGACCGATACCGGCTCCGTGCGTGATTTCCGCGTCTTCTGCGAGCAGAGCGGCAATACTCTCCTCGAATCCGTGGACGTCGACGGCACGTACCATTTCCTGATCCGCAAGCACACGTCCTGATCCTTCCCCGCGCGAGGAGCCCGTATGCACGCCCTGTCACTCCGACTGCTGCCTTTCCTCGCGGCGCTGCTGCTCGCCGCCTGCGCGTCAGTGCCGCATGCGCCCGAGGGCGTGATCCGTGGCGAACTCGACCAGCGCGAGTACCGCTACATCGACCTGCCCAACCGGCTTCGGGTGTTGCTGGTCTCCGATCCTGCCACTGACAAATCTGCCGCCAGCCTGCGAGTGCAGGCCGGGAGCGGGGATGATCCCGCGGAGCGCCAGGGGCTGGCGCATTTCCTGGAGCACATGCTCTTTCTGGGTACGGCAAAGTACCCCGATTCCGCCGAATACCAGGACTTCATCAACGCCCACGGTGGCTCGCACAACGCCTACACCTCGGTGGACCACACGAACTATTTTTTCGATATCGAGCCCGACAGCCTCGAGCCCGCGCTCGATCGCTTCTCGCAGTTCTTCGTGGCTCCGCTCTTCACACCCGAGTACGTGCAGCGCGAGGCGAATGCGGTCGACTCGGAATACCGGATGGGCCTGAAGGACGACGCACGCCGCGAGTACGACGTACTGCGCGAACTGGTGCAGCCCGGTCATCCGCTCGGCAAGCTCGCGGTGGGAAACCTCCAGACGCTGCGCCCCACGGAAGGCGACATCCGGGCCGAGTTGCTCGCGTTCCACCAGCGCCATTACTCCGCGAACCTGATGACGCTCGTGGTGCTCGGCAAGCAGCCGCTGGATACGCTCGAAGCGATGGTGCGTCCGCGTTTCGGCGCCATAGCGGATCGGGACGCCACGGCGCTTGCCAAGGTGCCGGAGCTTTTCGCGCCCGGGCAGTTGCCGCTGGAAGTACACATCCGCCCCGAGAAGGAAACGCGTGAGCTCTCGATGCTCTTCCCGGTGCCCTCGAGCCGGGACCGTCCTGCCGCGAAGCCCCTCGATTACATCGGCAACCTGCTGGGGCACGAAGGGCCCGGTGGCCTTCTCTCCGTGTTGAAGGCGCGGGGCCTCGCGGAGGGCCTTGGTGCAGGTGCTGGCTTCGATCTCTTCGGACAGGATGCCTTTCAGGTCACGGTCCAGCTCACCGAAAAGGGTCTCGCCGAGCGCGATGCAGTGGTCGCTCTGGTCTTCCGGGCTATCGGGCAATTGCGGGAGAGTGGCGTAGACGACTGGCGCTACCGTGAGCAGGCGGCGTTGGGAGATCTGGGTTTCCGCTTCCGGGAGAAAGGCAGCGCGAGCGCGACCGTTATCGGTATCGCCAACGGCCTCGAGGATTATCCCGTGGCCGAGGTGCTGCGCGGGCCTTATCTTTACGCGGATTACGACGCCGCACTGATCCGCGGTTACCTCGACCGCATGCAGCCCGCGAACCTGTTGCTCACCGTGACGGATCGCGGTGTGCAGACCGACCGGCAGAGCCGCTGGTTCGCGACACCCCATGCGACGCGCTCGCTCGATGCGGCCGTTTTGGCCGCGGCCGCCGCGAGGGCCGAGCCGCTTGTGCTGCCCGCGCCGAACGTCTTCCTGCCCGATCGCGTCGCGACAAAAGCCGTACCGGCCGGCGCCTCCTCACTGCCTGTGGCGCTGGCAGAGGAACCCGGCTACCGGCTGTGGCATCTGCAGGATGCCGAGTTCCCCGGACCGAAGGCTTCGCTTTACCTGCAACTGCTCTCGGGGCGTGCCAATGCAACCGCGCGTGATGCAGCGCTTGCCTCGCTGTTCACGCTGCTCGTCGAGGACGATCTGAACGAATTCGCCTACCCGGCCACGCTCGCCGGTCTCTCTTACGGCGTATCGCCCTCCTCGCGCGGGCTCTCGGTCAAGCTGACCGGCTACGAGCAGCGCATGGGCTTGTTGCTCGACAAGATCCTGCATTCGCTGCAGCGCAGCGAGTTTCCGGCAGAGCGCTTCGCGAGCCTGAAAACCGAGCTGATGCGCGAACTCGGAAACAGCAGCCGTGAACGCCCGTACGCCCAGTTGGTCGATCGGCTTGGCAACACGCTGGTGCAGAGGAGTTATCCCGACACGGAACTGCGTGCGGCTCTGGCCGAGGTCACACCCGCGGATCTCGCCGCATTTGCGACAGCCTTGCGCGCGGATGCCACGGTCGAAGTGCTGGCCCACGGCAACCTGCTGGCAGAAGAGGCCCGCGCCTTGGGCGCGAAGGCGCGGGATGCGTTGCGAGGCAGCAGTGGAGCTGCCGCCCCTGCGGTAGAGGTGCTGGCGCTCCCCTCCGGGCCGTCGGTGCAGTCCGTGAAGATCGAACACCCCGATTCCGCTTTGCTGATGTACCTGCAGGGTGGCTCGAGCGATGTGGGAGAGCGCGCGCGCGTGGCCCTGGCAGGACAGATCCTCGGGCCCTCGTTCTTCAACGAGCTGCGTACCGAGCGGCAGTTGGGCTACGTGGTTTTCGCGCAGCCCTATCCTTTCGCCAGGGTGCCCGGCTTGCTGCTCGGCGCGCAATCCCCGGTCGCGGGGCCCGTGGCCTTGGCGAAAGAGTTCCGCGCCTACCTCGATCGTCAGGCCAAAGCACTGGGTGATATGAGCGAAGAGTCTTTCGCCACACAGCGTGACGCGCTCGCGGCCCGCTTGCGTGAAAAGCCCAAGTCCCTGGGTGAGAAAACCGAGCGCCTCTGGTCTGATCTCGGCCTCGGGTCCTGGGGGTTCGATGATCGCGAGCAGGTCGCACAGGCGGTCGATGCTCTCTCCAAAGAGGCCTGGCTCGGCTATTTCCGGAGCCGGCTCGCTGCGGCCGACGCCGCATCGCTGCTCCTGCTGAGTACGGGTGAAGCGCACAGTGGCAAGGAGGAAGGCCTTCCCGCAGGCCGAAACGTGGATGCTGACGGGCGTTGGAAAACCGATGCCAAATACTACCGCTTTGAATGGGCGCGGCCGGTGCAGGATCCGGGGCGGGCACTACACTCACCAACGCCATAGCCACCAGCCAGCCACGCGCATGCAGAACAAGACGGCGCTGATCGTTGACGACTCCCGCACTGCCTGCCAGATGCTCCGGCTCATGCTGGAGCGCGAGGAATTCCAGGTGGACGTGCTCGACAACCCCGAGCAAGCCGTGGGTTATCTGCGGGATCACCGCCCTGGCGTGATCTTCATGGATCACCTGATGCCCGGCATGGAGGGCTACAACGCGGTCAAGGAGATAAAGAGCAACTCGCTTGCCTCCCAGATCCCGATCGTGATGTACACCGCCAAGTCCGGTGAACTCTATGTTGGCCAGGCCCAGGCCCTGGGCGCGGTGGACATTCTCCCCAAACCCCCCACGCGAGAACTCCTGCGCGCGGTCTTCCGGCGCATCGATCAGCGCAGCGCAGCGGCCAACGATCCCGTCGCAGCCGCCCCTGAGCCCGTACCCGTGACGGACATGGCAGGGCCTCCCGATGGATTCATGTCTGCCACGCGCTCGGAGATATCCGAGCCCGAGGACCTGCCCTCCGCGAGACCAGCGGCTCCGGTGCCGCCTGTGTTCACAGCGCCTGCACCGGCCGAAGAAGACGAGCGCTCTGGCCCGGGTTGGCCTGTAGCCGTGTTGCTTGCAGTGCTCGCCGCCGTGCTGGGTTTCATGGGCGGCTCGCGTCAGGGTGGGTCCGCCGATCCCTCGAGTGCATATCCCGAGGCGCTGTCCTGGGCGCTCAGCAGGACTGTCCAGTACTCCTATGGTGAAGCGCCCTTCGGGGGTGATCGCGTCGAACTGGTGCGCGGCCTCGTGGAGCGCCTTAAAGAGGCGGGCTTCACAGGAACATTGAAACTGCAGGGGCATGCGGGTCAGTTCTGCCTGGTGGCCTCCTCGGGCGGCTGGCGCGTGGCCGATGCTGCGACCCCCATCGTCAATTGTGATGTCAAAGGCTTCTTCAACAAGCAGGACGCCCGCATCTCCAGTGCGCGTCAGAGCGCGGAGTTCCGCGCCATGCTCGGTTCTCCCGCGATCGCCGGTTCCGGAATCCGCGTGCAGATCGAAGGGCTCGGGGACGAAGGCCGCAGCGCCGATTACCCCACTCCGGAGAAGGTGTCCACGGCGGGCGAATGGAACGCCGTCGCAGCCCGCAACAACCGAGTTTCGGTGGTGCTCGTTCCGGACGCCTGAGCGTTCGCGCGGTGTCCGCGCGCGAGCGGTGAAGATCTCGACCCGGTGCCCGGAAGGGGGCCGACAGTTTTCGGTTACGATGACGCCGACTCGTCGTGGTTCGTGGCGCAGCAGGGGAGTTTCATGCAGGAGGATATCGATTCCGCGGAAACGCAGGAGTGGGTCGACGCGCTGGAGGCGGTGGTGCGCCACCGTGGCAAGGGTCGCGCGGCTTACCTGCTGAAGTGTCTGGCGGACCATGCAACCGATGCCGGCGTGAAGTTGCCACCGGCGATCACCACGCCGTATCGCAACTCCATCGCACCCGAGGCCGAGCGGCGCATGCCCGGCGATCTTTTCGTCGATCGCCGCATCCGTTCCCTGATCCGCTGGAACGCGCTTGCCATGGTGATGCGCGCGAACGACTCGGACGAGGGGCTGGGCGGCCACATCGCCACCTTCCTCTCCAGCGCCACGCTCTACGATGTGGGCTTCAACTATTTTTTCCGCGCCAGCCGCCCGGGCAAGCCCGGCGACATCGTGATGTACCAGGGCCACAGCGCGCCCGGCATGTACGCACGCTCTTACCTCGAGGGACGCTTCTCGGAGGAGCAACTCGACAACTTCCGCCGCGAAGTCGATGGCCACGGGCTCTCGTCCTATCCGCACCCCTGGCTGATGCCCGATTACTGGCAGTTCCCGACGGTATCGATGGGTCTGGGCCCGATCCAGGCCATCTATCAGGCGCATGTGATGCGCTACCAGCAGAGCCGCGGGCTGGTCGATCACGGTGACCGCAAGGTGTGGGCGTTCCTTGGCGACGGTGAGTGCGACGAGCCGGAATCGCTGGGCGCCATCGGCCTCGCCGGGCGTGAGGGCCTCGACAATCTCGTCTTCGTGGTGAACTGCAACCTGCAGCGCCTCGATGGCCCGGTGCGTGGCAACGGCAAGA
>JBILEG010000193.1:0-6543 GCA_044352225.1 Pseudomonadales bacterium
CCGACGACGTCATCAACGTGGCCGGGCACCGGCTCTCGACAGGCGCCATCGAAGAAGCGCTGGCAGGCCATCCTGATGTGGCCGAGTGCGCCGTGATGGGCGTGGCCGACGCCATCAAGGGACAGGTGCCGGTGGGCTTGCTGGTGCTCAAGTCCGGCGTGACGCGCGCGCACGCCACCATCGCAGCAGAGGCCCTGCAGCGCGTGCGCGATCAGATCGGACCGGTGGCATCGTTCCGGCACTGCGCCGTGGTGAGCCGCTTGCCGAAGACCCGCTCGGGCAAGATCCTGCGCGCCACCATGCGCGCCATCGCCGACAGCGAGCCTTACAAGCTGCCCGCCACGATCGATGACCCCGCAATCCTCGATGAAATCGCCGTAAGCCTGCGCGCACTGGGTTACGCGCAGCAGACGGCGGGCCCCACGGAGACATCGTCATGAGCGAAGCACCCGACGCAGCGTGGCCCGCAATGAGCATCGCCAGAGCGCACGCACTGCTCACTGCGCCGGGCAGCCCCTTCGAAATGGAAACGGTGGAGATCGACGGCCACGCTCTGCGTACGTGGAAGAACGCGCCGCGCTCGCTCGCCCACATCCTGCTTGCCTCCCGCGCACACGGAGCGCGCGACTGCATCGTGCTGGGCGAAGACCGCATGAGTTTCGAGGGCCACTACCGCGCAGCTTGCACACTGGCACGTGTGCTGCGCGAAGATCACGGCATCACGCGCGGGGACCGGGTGGCCATTGCCATGCGCAACCTCCCGGAGTGGTCTGTGGCCTTCTGGGCGGTGGCGGCCTGCGGCGCGATCGTGGTGCCGCTCAACGCCTGGTTCACGGGGCCGGAACTGGAATTCACGCTGGCGGATTGTGGCGCGCGCGTGGGCATCGTGGATCACGAGCGACTGCTGCGGATCGTGCCCCACCGCAACGCGTTGGCTGCTCTTGAAACGCTGATCGTGGCGCGTGCGCCCACGGGCGCGGAGCTTCATGGCGCCCTTCTCTGGGAAGACACACTCGGCCCCGTGAACGGCTACGCGGGTTTGCCCGACACCACCCTGCCGTCCATCGACATCACGCCAGAAGACGACGCCACGATCTTCTACACCTCCGGCACCACCGGCAAACCCAAAGGCGCGCTCGGCACGCACCGGAACATCTGCACGAATGTGGTGAGCGCGGGCGTATCCTGGGCGCGAGCCTTTGTACGCCGCGGCGAGCGCCCGCCCGCACCCGACCCGGACGCGCCCCGCAAGGCCGTGCTGCTCACCGTTCCGTTCTTCCATGTCACCGGCTGCCACTCCGTGCTCGCCACCAGCGTGCTTGCCGGCAACAAGATCGTGCTGATGCACCGCTGGGACGCAGACCAGGCGCTTGAACTGATCGAGCGCGAACGCATCACGGGCTTCGGCGGCGTACCCACCATCGCGTGGCAGATCGTGGAGCATCCGCGGCTCGCGGAGTTCGATCTCTCCTGCGTCGAGACCGTCTCGTACGGCGGAGCACCGGCCGCGCCGGATCTGGTGGCGCGCATCGCCGAGGTTTTCCCCGCCACGCAACCCGGCAATGGCTACGGCCTTACCGAAACCTCCGCCATCACCTCCTACAACAGCTCGGACGACTACCGTGCACGCCCCGCCAGCGCTGGCCCCGCCGTGCCCGTGTGCGATGTGCGCGTGATGGGCCCGAACGGTGAGGACGTGGCAACGGGCGAGGTGGGCGAACTCTGGGTCCGCGGCCCGAACGTGGTGAAGGGCTACTGGAACCGCCCGGAAGCCACCGCCGCCGCCATCACCGAGGGCTGGCTGCATTCCGGCGACATCGCACGCATCGACGATGAAGGTTTCATCTACATCCTCGACCGCGCCAAGGACATGCTGATACGCGGCGGCGAGAACATCTACTGCGTGGAAGTGGAAGACGCGCTCTACAGCCACCCGGCCGTGGTGGATGCTGCCGTGATCGGTCTGCCGCACCCGCGCCTCGGCGAGGAACCCGCCGCCGTGGTGCAGATCAAGGACGGCGTGGACGCAACAGAGGACGAACTCCGCACACACGTAGCAGAGCTGCTCGCGGTCTTCAAGGTGCCGGTCAGGATCCGCACGCAGCGCGAGCCGCTGCTGCGCAACGCGAACGGGAAGATCCTGAAGCGGGAGATCAGGGCGCAGTGGAGCGGAACCTGACCCGGCCCCATCACTCCGCCGTCCACCCCCCATCGACCACCAGGCTCGTGCCCGTCACCAGCGCCGCAGCATCCGATGCGAGGTAGACGAAAGGCAGCATCAGGTCTTCCACACGGCCGATGCGACCGAGTTTGATCTTTGCAAGCACGCTCGCCTTGAAGGCAGCATCCTGGAACATCGGCTGCGTCAGCGGCGTCTCGATGAAAGTGGGCGCGATCACGTTGGAGCGGATGCCGTGCGGCGCGAGATCGAGCGCAAAGGCCTTGCTCATGCCCTCTATGGCCCACTTCGACGCACAGTAGAGCGAGCGATTGGCGCCGCCCACGTGCCCCATCTGCGAGCCCACGTGGATCAGCGCGCCGGCGAGCCCTTCGTCGATCATCCGTTTCGCCGCGGCCTGTGCCACGAAGTACGCGCTCTTCAGGTTCAGGCCGAGCACGGCGTCGTAGTCGTCCTCGGTGACCAGCGTCATGTGCTTCGGGCGGTTGGTGCCAGCGTTGTTCACCACGATGTGGAAAGCCGGCTGCGAGTCGACGAAAGCGCCTACGGCCGCGAGGTCGGTCACATCCAGCACGGCAGCCTCGGCCCGCCCGCCGCGCGCACGGATCGCCGTTGCCGCTTCTTCCACCTCCTCGCCACTGCGGGCGACGAGCGTCACGTACGCGCCCGCTTCGGCAAGCGCCACGGCGGCAGCAAGGCCGATGCCGCGACCGGCACCGGTGACCAGCGCCCTTCGACCAGCGAGCGAGAGAGAAGGTGTGTGCGGAAGATCCATGCCGAGCGCCTCAGCCCTGCGGCTCGGCGCGACCCGCGTAAGGCACCTCGCGGCCGCCGAAGCGGCGCACGCGGATGTTGGCCTGCTCGCCATGCCCCGCGAAGCCTTCGAGTGCGCAGAGCCGGCTGCAGTACTCGCCCACCAGCGTACTCGCCTCGTCGGTGAGCACGCGCTGGTAGGTGCAGGTCTTGATGAACTTGCCCACCCAGAGCCCGCCCGTGTAGCGCGCCGCCTTGCGCGTGGGCAGCGTGTGGTTGGTGCCGATCACCTTGTCGCCGTAAGAGACATTCGTGCGCGCACCCAGAAACAGTGCGCCGTAATTCCGCATGTGCCGCAGGAAGTAGTCCGGGTCGCGGGTCATCACCTGCACGTGCTCCGAGGCGATCTCGTCGGCGATGCGCACCATCTCTTCGTCGCTGTCGGCGAGGATCACTTCGCCGTAGGTTTCCCAGGCTTTGCCCGCAATCCCCGCAGTGGGCAATACGCGGAGCAGGCGCTCCACCTCGGCCATGGTGTCCAGCGCAAGCGCTCGCGAAGTGGTGAGCAGCACCGCCGGGCTATCGGGGCCGTGCTCCGCCTGACCAAGGAGATCGGTGGCGCAGAGCTCGCCGTCGACGGAGTCATCGGCAATGACGAGTGTTTCGGTGGGGCCGGCGAGCAGATCGATACCCACGCGACCGAAGAGCTGGCGCTTGGCCTCGGCGACAAAGGCATTGCCGGGGCCAACGAGGATGTCCACGGGGCGGATGGATGCCGTGCCTAGCGCCATCGCGCCCACGGCCTGTATGCCGCCGAGCGCGTAGATCTCGTCGGCGCCGGCCAGTGCCTGCGCCGCGACGATGGCAGGTGCTGCCTTGCCCTGGAACGGCGGCGCACAGGTGATGACGCGCGGCACGCCCGCCACCTTCGCGGTGATCACGGACATATGCGCCGAGGCGAGCAGCGGATACTTGCCGCCAGGCACGTAGCACCCCGCTGCACCCACGGGGATGTGCGTGTGGCCGAGCACCACTCCGGGCAGCGTCTCGACTTCGACGTCCTGCATGCTCTCGCGCTGGATCCGCGCGAAATTGCGCACCTGCGCCTGCGCGAACTCGATGTCCTTCAGGTCCTGCGCCGAGAGCTGGTCGATGCAGGTCTGAATCTCGGCCGGAGAGAGACGGTAATCCTCGCGGTCCCAACCATCGAATCGGATCGACAGGTCCCGTACCGCGGCATCGCCGCGCGCCTCGATGTCGGCGAGCGTCGCTTCGACGGTGTCGCGGACCTTGCGGTCCACCTCGGCGCGCGCAGAGGCGGTCGCCCCGCGTTTGAGCCATTCGGCCATGGTTTTCTCCGGGTTCTGCGTGGGGAGGACAGAGGGTGTTTTCCCTCTGCATGTGTCGGCGGGGAACGATAAACCGCCGATCTGTCTTAAGCCACCTGTGCCGCGCGGTACTCCATGCGCAGACGTTCCACCACCTCCGCCACCGGACAGATACGGTCCACGCTCCCCACGCCCTGCCCCGCTGACCACAGATCGCGCCAGCGCTTCTGGTCCTGCCGGGAAAAGTCGATCTGCCCGCGCGTGAGTGTCTGCGGATCGTGCCCCGCCGCAACGACGGAAGGAAGGAGCCAGTTCGCGTTCACACCGGTGAAGGCGTCGGAGGCGAAGACATCCTCGCTGCCCGCCTCCACCACCATCTGCTTCTGCGCTTCGCTCACCATGCTCTCGGTGGTGGCGATGAAACGCGTGCCCATGTACGCGAGGTCCGCGCCCAGCACCTGCGCCGCACGGATCGCGCGCCCGCTGCCGATGCCGCCGCCGAGCACCACCGGGCCCGCGAAAAAACTCCGCACCTCGTCGACCAGCGCCATGCCCGTCACGGCACCCGTGTGGCCGCCGGCACCGGCGCCCACCAGCACAAGGCCGTCTGCACCCGCATCCAGCGCCTTGCGCGCCAGCTTCACCGAGATGACGTCGGCCAGCACGATGCCGCCGTAGGCGTGGATGGCATCCACCACGCTGCGCGGGCTCCCCAGCGCCGTGATGACGATGCGCGGGCGGTAACGCAGCACGGCCTCCAGATCGTTGTCGCGCCGCGGATAGCTCGCATGCACGATCAGGTTCACGGCATATGGCGCACAGCCACCGCGCTCGCCGGTCGCGGCATCAATGGTGCCGAACCATTCGGCGAGTTCCGGATCGCTGCGCACGTTCTGGGTGGGGAAACTGCCAATGATCCCGGCACGGCAGGCAGCGATCACCATCGCAGGCCCCGAGACCAGAAACATCGGCGCCTGTATCACCGGCAAACGCAGCCCTGCGACGATCTCGCTGAAGGTGTTCATGCCGCGTTTCTCCCGAACTCTTCCGCCGCCCCGAGTCTACGTGCTTTCATGCGCCCCGTGACGCAACAGGAGACACCCGTGCCCGCACCGGCCCGCAACCCGGACGCACCCTTCGGCGAGGCGCATGGCGCGGCGCTGACGGGCGCCTTCGCGCCGGTGTTCGGGGAAGAGGTTCTCGAGAATCTGCCCGTCGAGGGCGAGATCCCCGCAGACCTGAACGGCGTTTATCTGCGCAACGGCCCCAATCCGCGCTTCGCGCCGAACGGCCGCTACCACCCCTTCGACGGCGACGGCATGCTCCACGCCGCGCACTTCGACCGCGGCAAGCTGGTGTATCGCAACCGCTGGATCCGCACCGATGCCTGGCAGGTCGAAGACCACCAGGGCAGTTCGCCCTACTGGGGCATCATGAACAGCCTGAAGCTGCGCACGGACCTTCCGATGAAAGACACCGCCAACACCGACGTGATCGTGCACGCGGGCAAGGCGGTGGCCTCGTGGTATCTCGCGGGCGAGCCTTATCTGCTGGACCCCGTCACGCTCGAGACGCTCGGCAAAGCGCCGTGGACGCGCCCGCCGGGCGGAGGCTTCTCGGCACATCCGAAGGTGGACGCGCGCACCGGCGAATTGATGTTCTTCGACTACGGCAGCGAGCCCCCCTTCATGTGGTACGGGGTGGTGAATGCAGCAGGCTCGCTGGTGCACCACGTGCCGATCGCCTTGCCCGGCGCGCGCCTGCCGCACGACATGGCCATCACCGAGCACTACTCGATACTCCACGATCTGCCCGTCTACGCAGACCCCGAGGCCGAGCGCGCCGGGCGCCACAAGATCCGCTTCGACGCCTCACTGCCCGCACGCTTCGGCGTGATCCCGCGCCACGGCTCGCCCGCGGAACTGCGCTGGTTCGCGTTCTCGCCCTGCTTCGTCTACCACGTGGTGAACGCGTGGGAAGAGGGCGAGGAGATCGTGATGATCGCCTGCCGTTACCTGCCCGCGTGCAACGCGCAAGGCGGCATCGACGAGCAGCGCACCGCGCACATGATCGCCACGCTGATGATGGACGCGCGCCTGTGGCGCTACCGCATGAATCTCCGCACCGGCGCCACGCACGAAGAGTGCCTGGACGAGGCGCACAACGTGGAGTTCCCCACCATCAACGCCGCACGCTGGGGGCAACGCTCGCAGCACGCCTGGCTGGTGGACCACGACGCGGATCGGCTGCGCTGGACGGGGCTGCGCGCCTACAACACCGACA
>JBILEG010000194.1:0-6532 GCA_044352225.1 Pseudomonadales bacterium
GTGGCCGTGGTGTGGCCGCGCGCGGAGGCACACCTGAAAGCGCAGGCCGAGCGTATCGCCGCCGGCGACACGACGGCGCAGCCCCAGTCCATTTTCGTGATCCTCAAGGACTACGAGCAGGAGTCCGAGGTGATCCTGTTCTTCTGGTGCATCGCGATCATGGGCTTCAAGGGCGCGCAGTTGCGCCACGAGCGCACACTCTTCCGCGAACCGCTGGTGCAGGTGCCTGCGGGCACCAGCATCCTGCCCGACGACGCACGCGATTACCTGCGCCCGATCCAGGCCCTGCCGCCGGAATCGCGGCAATGCCTGCTGCCGCGCGCGCTGGTGGCGGGCCTGCAGCGCTTCGCCGTGACGCAGGGCGTGCAGGATGCCTCGGGGGCGATACGCGAGACCTGCGTGACGGAGGGCGAGCGTCTCGACTCGGAGCTCTCGATGATCCGCTACATCGCCTGGGCGATCCCGGCGATAGGCTTCATCGGCACCGTGCGCGGCATCGGCATGGCACTGAGCGAGGCCTACCGCGCGGTGGAGGGAGACATCGCCGGCGTGACGGACGCGCTCGGCGTGGCCTTCAACTCCACTCTGGTCGCGCTGCTGCTCAGCATCATCCTCATGTTCCTGATGCACCAGATCCAGCTGCAGCAGGAGCGCCTGGCGCTGGATGCACAGTCCTTCTGCGAGGACCGGCTGCTGCCGCACCTCAAGATCACGCGGGAGATGCGCGCGTGAGCCTCGCCGTACTCGAACTGAACGACGCGGCGCTGCTTCTGGGGGACGCAGACGGCGTGCGCGCGCGCAGCCCGGCTTTCGCGCTGCTGGCGGCAGACGCGCCTGTCATGGGCGAGGCCGCGCGGTCAACGGCACGCATCGATCCGCGCCGTACGCTCAGCCAGTTCTGGCAGCGGCTGGGCACGGAGCCGCTGCACCACGCCCCGGCCCACACGCGCCACCACGCAGATATCGGCTACCGTCACCTGCTGCACGTACACGAGCTGGGCGGCAAACCGGCGGAACTGCTGCTCGCCGTGCCGGGCAGCTTCACGCGCGAGCAACTCGCACTGCTGCTGGGCATTGCCGAGCGCTGTCCGTTCCGCGCCTGCGGACTGGTGGACAGCGCACTCGCGGCGGCCGCTACGGTTCCCCTGTCAGGCCCGGCGATACATCTCGAGCTGCAACTGCATCAGGCCGTACTCACGCGCATCGAGCACGAACAAGGCACTCTCTCGCGCGGCACCGTGCGCACCCTTCCCGGCACGGGACTCAGCGCCCTGCAGGACCGTTGGGCACGTCGCGCGGCGGAGGCCTTCATACAGCAGTGCCGCTTCGACCCGCTCCATGCCGCGGCAAGCGAGCAGGCGCTCTACGACAGGCTTCCGGGCTGGCTGGACGCGCTCGCAGTCCAGGAGAGCGTGGAGGCCGAGATCCGCCAGCAGGAGCATCGCCATCGGGCGACGCTGCGCGCCGCCGACATGCTGGACGCGGCGCAGGCAATCTACACCGACCTGCTGGAAGCCCTTGCGCGCGAAGGCGGCGGCGCGAGCCTGCTGCTCGGCGCGCGCGTGGCCGGCCTGCCGCGCTTCGCGGCCCGCGTGCCGGAGGCACACTGCCTGGAAGAGGACGCCAGCCTGCGCGGTGCGCTGCGCAACGTCGATCGGGTGCGCAGCGAAGAGCGCGCGCTTCGCTTCGTCACGCGGCTTCCAGCCCGCTCGGCCGCCGAGCCACCCGCCGGGGCCAACACGGCGATCGCAGCCGGCATGCTTGCCGCAGCGCACGCGCCGGAGCCCGCTCGCGCGCTGTCCGCCACGCACTTGGTCGCCGGCAGTCAGGCGCTCCGTTTGCAGGGCGAACGACTGCATCTCCTCGGCAACACGGCCGAGGGCTGGCGCCTGTCCCGCACGGTCAGCGCAGGATCACGCTGCGGGCTCGAGCAGCTGAACGGGGACTGGCACGTTTCCCCTGCGTCGGGAGTATTGCTGCGGATAGACGGTCTTCCTGTGCCCGCTCGCGTGCAGGTCCGCGCAGGCTCACGGCTAGGCATAGAGGACGAAACGCTGGTTTTCGTGGCCGAGGTGTCGGCCGACAGCGATGCCGCGTAGACGCGACTTCACCATCTTCAGCCTGTCCTTCCTGGACGTGATGTCCTGTGGTTTCGGCGCGACCATCCTCCTCTACCTGATCCTCGACCACCGTCAGGAGCAGCATGTCGAGCAGCAGAGCAGCGCACTGCGCGGCGAGGTGGCCTTCCTGGAGCGGGAGGTGAAGGACGGGACGGAAGATCTGGCGGAGTTGCGCAACACCATCGCCATGGTGGAGCAGTCGCTGGCCGAGGCGCAGGGCCGTTCTGCCGAGATCCTCTCGCAGATCGATGAGCGCCGCGACGAGGTGGCGGAGGGCAAGGACGACACCCTCGCACAACGCGAGCACGTGAACCGCCTGAAGGCCGACCTGAAGCAGTTGGAGCAAAACAACGAACGCTTGCGCGCCGAGGGAGAAAAGCAGCGCGGCCAGGACGCACGGCAGTTCCGCGGCGACGGTGATCGCCAGTACCTCACCGGCTTGAAGCTCGGTGGCCAGCGCATCCTCGTGCTGCTCGACCGCTCCGCGAGCATGCTCGACTACAGCCTCGTGAACATCATCCGCCTGCGCAACATGCCCGCACCGGTGCAACTGCGCTCGGCGAAGTGGCAGCGCGCGGTGGCGACGGTCGACTGGCTGAGCACCCAGCTCCCGCAGACCAGCCAGTACCAGATATATGCCTTCAACACGCAGGCAGCGCCGGTGCTGGAAGGCACCGCGGGCAAGTGGCTGAAAGTCTCCGACCGCGAGCAATTGAACGGGGTAGTGGACCGGCTGCAGAAGCTCGTGCCCGCAGAGGGCAGCAGTCTCGCGAACGCCTTCGAGGTGGCGGCAAGCATGTCCCCGCCCCCGGACAATATCTACCTGATCACCGACGGCCTGCCCACGCAGGGTGCGACAGCCGGGGGTCCCTCGAGAGTGAGCGGCAGGGACCGCCAGAAACTCTTCAACCAGGCGCTCGACAAGCTGCCGCGCGGCATTCCGGTGAACGTGATCCTCGCGCCGATGGAGGGCGACCCCATGGCGGCCTCGGCGCTGTGGCAACTCGCCGTGTCCACACGCGGCTCCTTCCTGGCCCCGGCGAGGGACTGGCCGTGAGCAAGCGCCGAGCACCGGAGGAGTTCAGCCTCTCGTTCCTGGACGTGATCTGCTGCGGCTTCGGGGCGATCATCCTCCTGCTCATCATCACGCGGATTTCCGAGCCGATCGTGCTGGAGGAGAGCACGCGCGATCTCGAATCCCGCATCGCAGCGCTGCAGGAGCAACTGCACCGGCTGCGCGGAGACTCCGTGGTGCTGAATCGCGATCTCACCACGAAGCAGGAACAGTTGTCGGATGTGATCGGGAAAGTGGCGCGTCTCGAGCGCGAGCTCTCCTCGATCAAGGGCGAATTCGCGGCGAGCGACACCGACGCCGAACTGAACGCCCGCCTTGTCGGCCAGCTGGAGAAAGCGAAGCAGCGTCTCACCGACGAGATGAAACGCCTGCTCGGCACCGAGGGCAGCCGCCGCAACGACGCCATCGGCGGCATCCCGGTAGACAGCGAGTACGTGATCTTCATCATCGATACCTCGGGGAGCATGTTCAATTACGCGTGGCCGCGGGCGCAGCAGGAGATGATCAACATCCTCGACCTCTACCCGCAGGTGAAAGGCATGCAGGTGCTGGACGACGAGGGCGGTTACATGTTCTCGAGCTACCGCGGGCAGTGGATCCCCGACACGCCCGCGCGGCGCAAGGCGATCATCCAGCGTTTCGCGAGCTGGAACCCCTACTCCAACAGCAGCCCCGTCGAGGGCATCGTTCACGCGATCCGCACCTTCTACGAGCCCGGACGCAAGATCAGCCTCTACGTGCTCGGGGACGAATTCACCGGCAACTCCATCGAGCAGGTGATCGACGTGGTCGACAAGATCAACCGCGAGGGCGCCGAGGGCGAGCGCCTCGTACGCATACACGCCGTGGGTTTCCCCACGCAGTTCGCCAACCCCGCGCAGTACCAGATCACGGGCATCCGCTTCGCGACGCTGATGCGCGACCTGTCGTGGAAAAACAACGGCACCTTCGTGGGACTGAACGACTACCGCTGAGCCAGCAGATGCACACACTTGGAGGGCGACGGAGAATGATTCTATGATCGGGATTCCCAACCGCCCTGATACCGCTCCCATGCGCACACGGCTGCTGCTGCTCGTCCTTGCCGCGCTGCTCGCCGCCTGCGGGCCGCGGGTGGTGCAGATGAAAGCGCTCGAGGAATTCCCGCGCCCGCTGATCGAGCCCCTGCCGGTGCGCGTCGGCCTGTACCTTCCGCCGGAGTTTTCCAGCTACACCTACAAGGAAAAACGCCCGGGCCCGGCAGGACAGGAATGGACCATCAGCATCGGGCCGCCACAGACGCAGGTCTTCACGGAATTGCTGGGAGGGCTGTTCTCGGGGGTGGACGTCCTCGACTCGCCAACAGGCGGCAAGGCCGGGCTCTCGGCCGTGATCGTACCGACCGTGGCGGAGTTCCAGTTCGCGCTCCCGTCCGACACCAAGGCCAAGGTTTTCGAGATCTGGGTGAAATACGATCTCGGGATCCTCGACGCCAAGGGCACCGAGATCGGCCACTGGCAGTTCACCGCCTATGGCAAGACGCCTACCGCCTTTCTCACCTCGGACGAAGAAGCCATCCGCGCCGCCACCATCGTGGGCCTGCGTGATGCAGGCGCCTCGCTGATCAGTGGCCTGGAGCGCGATCCGCGTCTGAGGGAGTGGCTGGGCGTGGAGGCGAACCGGAAGTAGCCTGTTCAGCCGCCGTCGAGCGGCGCATATCGGCCAGCAGCGCGCGCGGATCAGGCGCCCTGCCCAGAAACTCCCGCAGCACCTCGCCTGAGGTTTTTTCCCGTCCGAAGCGGAACAGGCGCTCCGACAGCCACGCGTAGTAACCCGGATCCTCCGCACTCGCCGGCCCGCGCAATTCCCGGGCCCGTGCGCGCATATCCGCGGCGAGGATCGCACCCAGCCCGTAGTTCAGCATGTAGCCCGGACTGTCCAGCAACTGCCCGCGGCGTGCCCACCATGCGAGTTCCGGGTGTGGCTTCACGTGCAGATAACGCGCGCAGATGTCGTTCCAGACGCGGTTGGGATCGGCGGCAGGATCGGCGTAGACGCGCAACTCGAACAGGCTCCATGCCACGTCCAGCACGATGCCCGCATAGCGGCTTCGCAGGTTGTCCTGCACGCTGGCCGCCTGCCCCAGCCAGCGCTGCTGCCACGCCGGCTCGTAGACCTCCTGCGATACCAGCTCCGCCAATGCCTCGGTGAAGGCCGTGCTGTCGGGCCAGTCGGCAAAAGCGGGCGATGTGCGGATGGCAGCAATGTGAATGGCGTGTCCCGTCTCGTGCAGCAACTCGTTCAGGTTGCCGACGCCACCGGTGGCGTAGCCCGCGATCACCCAGGGCTGGCCGGTCGACCAGTCGCCGCTGGCAAGACGCCTGGGGCGTGCGCCGAAATCCGTGAACGCCACGGCCGTCTTTCCGGGGCGACGCTCGATGTCGTAACCGATACCGAGCTTCGCGACATCTGCGCCCAGACTGGCATGGAAGGCATCGTTGATCTCGCGCAGCCGCGCGTGCGGCACGCGACCACCCAACACGCGCTCGACGGGGTTGCCCGCGTACTCGTAGTCCCAGGGCTCGAGCGTGCGACCCGCAGTGAGTTCGCTCCACGCCTGCAGGATGGAGACAAGCCAGGGCTCCAGCAGTGCCTCGTCAACACCCAGCGCAAGCATGTTCTCCCGTACCGGCGAGAGGCCGCTCCGCCACTCTGCCGCCACCACAGGCTGCATGCGGCGGAAGGGGCTCTGCGTGCCACCATCGCCGTCCATCGTGCGGAACATCGGCTCCATGGCGAGGAACAGGTGGCGCCGGCGCGCAGGGTCGTCCGAACCCGCGATGTCCTTCAGCAGGCTCAGGCGATCCGTGAGGCGACCATCGACAGGAATGGCCGTCGCAGCCGCGCTGTAGCAGGCATAGCTGTGCGTGCGCAGTTCGGCGAGTGTGGCCGAGGGTGGCAGAGGGGCCCGGCAATCCGGAGCGCTCGCCGGAGCGGACACTGCGGCCGGCGGCTCTTCGAGCTCGTTCCGCGCCAGAGCGCCCTGCATCTGCGAAGCTGCCGCTCCCGTTGCCAGGGGCAAACGCATGCGGAAGGCGGCAAGAGCAGCGGGATAGGCCAGTCGCGCGTCCGTGGCGTCGAGTCCACGCGCCTCGCGGGTACGGATGCGGTCACCGAGTTCCCGCAGTTGCAGGAACGCGGATTCTGCATCTCGAGTGGGATCCGCGCGAGCGGCGCCTTGCGCACAGGGCAGCGCGAGCGCACACAGGAAGAACAGGCGCCGAAGCGCAGGCCGGCGCCGCGCAGTGACGCTCTCAGCGTGCTCCGGCAACCGCGCCATCACCGCGCACGACAGCCA
>JBILEG010000195.1:0-6527 GCA_044352225.1 Pseudomonadales bacterium
CGGAGAGCACGGACGGCTCGCCGTTCACCCGCGTCATGCCCTCGCGAATCCAGCGGAGGTTGAGCGGCAGCAGCGCGAAGCCGTGGGTGTGGAAGCCGAGCAGATCGGCCTCCAGAAAGCCCTCGGTGATCTTCCGTGCATTCGCTTCATCAACGCCGGCCGCACGAAAGAGCGCAGTACCGAAATCCTGCCACACCGGCACGGGGAGCCGCGGCGCCTCGCTCACAGACAGAGCATCCCGCCGTCGACACTGATCGTGGCGCCCGAGATGTAGCCGGCCTCGTCGCTGCAGAGCCACGCGACCACGCGCCCCACCTCTGCAGGCTCGCCCATGCGCCCGCCTGGCAGCGTCTGCAGGAAGGACTCACCCGCCGGGCCGATCGCGTCCACGAAAGCGCGCATCGGCACGGTGTCGATCACGCCGGGGCAGATGGTGTTCACGCGGATACCGCTATCGGCGAATTCCTTCGCGGCGACTTTCATCAGCCCGATCAGGCCGTGCTTGGCCGCGGTGTAGTGCGGCATGCCCTGCGCGCCCATGAGGCTTGCACCGGAACCGTTGTTCACGATCGATCCGCCACCGGTGGCGAGCATGGCGCGGATCTGGTGCTGCATGCAGAGGAAGACGGAGGTGAGATCCACCTCGAGCACCTCGCGCCAGTCCTCCAGCGAGTGATCGAGAAAGCCCTTGGGCGCCAAGCTGAGGCCCGCGTTGTTGAAGGCGCAGTCGAGGCGACCGAAGCGCGCGAGCACCTGCCCGACCATCTGCGCGATCTGCTGCGGCTCGCGCATATCGGCGCAGAAGAACTCTGCGGTGCCGCCGGCTGCGCGGATCTCCGCGCTCACGGACTCGCCCTTGTCGACGGTGCGGTTCACCACCGCCACACACGCGCCGCGTGCCGCAAGCGCAAGCGCCGCCGCGCGCCCTATGCCGCTGCCCGCACCCGTGACGAGGGCAACGCGGCCTGTGAGAGAGCCACCCTCAACCGAAGGCATATTCGCTCATCGGCCCGGTGGTGGTGCTGGGGTTGTCGGCGAAGCCGGGCAATTCGCGGTACATCTCTTCCAGCACCTCGGGCGTGCCGAAGTAGCGGCTGTCATCGGTGAAGTCGCGCAGTTCCGCCCAGTGCTCGAGCACGATCATGCGGTAGTCCGGCGCGCCCGGTGTGAGCACGCGCGCCACGTCGTTGCGCACATACGACAAGCGCAGCGGGTGCAGCGCGAAAGACAGCGTCGAGTGGCCCTGCTGCCAGTTGTGATAGAACTCCTCGTCCGGAACGTCCTTCGCTTTCGCGATCACGGCGAGTTGCGTGACGCCCGGGCGGCGCTCGCCATCGCGCCAGGTGCGCGGCGTCTTCTGCACCACCGATTCGCACACCAGATACCCCGAGAGCCGCGTGGCAAAGGGCGACAGCGCCTCCTCGATGCCGAAGCGCGTGTCCACATTGTCGACCCAGAAGTGCACCGCGGCGGCAAGCGCATCCCACTCGCCGACCAGCCGCGAGGGAGCGGCCTCACGCACCGGCTCGTTCAGATCGGCGACGTTCAGCACGATGCCGCTGGCACCCCGGGCGCGGAGTGCAGGCAGCATCACTTCGTGGAGCGTGCGCGTGAATGCCGCATCGAGCGCCATATCGGGCGATTTGTGCAGCAGGTAAACGAGTTTTTCCACGGAGGCTCCTATTCGGGATCGACAAGACGGCGGAAGTGCGCAAGCCGCTCGAGCGCGCGCTCGAACTGGAAGCCGCGGATCAGCACTGCGACGCGGCCGAGCTCCATCTCGTGGGCGGCGGCGTCAGGGTGGTTGGCAAGTTCGTCCATGCAGCCCACCGCGCCCAGATCATCGCGCTCCAGCAGGGCGATCAGGCGCAGCAGGATCTCGCGCAGTGCCACGCCGTCGGAGGCGGGCGGTGGCGCTGCCCCTGCCGCCGGCGCGGGCTGTACGGCAGACGCCGGCACGGCTGCCTTGCCCACCCAGCGATCGAGGCAGGCATAGATTTCCGAGGGCTTGAGAGGCTTGGCGATGTAGTCGTTCATGCCGGCCTCGAGGCATTTCTCGCGCGTGCCCTCCATGGCCTCGGCGGTGAGCGCCACGATGGGAACGGCGGCGTAGCCCGGCAGGCGGCGGATGGCACGCGCCGCGTCGTAGCCGTCCAGCAACGGCATCTGGATATCCATGAAGATCAGCGCGTAGGGCGACGGGGAACCCGCCTCACGCGCGGCATCCACGCCCTCCTGCCCGTTCGAGGCAAGATCCACCACCAAGCCGCGCTGGCCGAGGATCTCGGAGGCCACGAGCTGGTTGGTTTCGTTGTCTTCCACCAACAGCACGCGCGCGCCGCGCAGGCGTTCGAGATCGGGATGCTCGACAGTTGCTGCGGCCGGCGCGCCGAAAGGCCCTTCCGCACCGAAGACCGTCATGATCGCGTCGAACAGGCTCGAATGGCTGACGGGCTTGGGCAGGAAACGCCGGATACCCAGCCCGGGCGCTGCGGAGGCGAGGTCCTTGCTGCCGTGCATGGTGAGGAGAATGGCGGGGGGCTCTGCAGAACCCGCGGCCGCGCGGATGCGGTTCAATGTCTCGACGCCGTCCATCTCCGGCATTTCGCGATCGATGATCAGCAGATCCAAGGGCTCCCGTGCGCGGCCGTAAGCCGCAACGGCGGCAACGCCCGAATCGGCAGCCGTGACCGAGAAGGAAAAGCTCTCGAGCGTCTCGACCAAAATGCGCCGCGTGGTGGGGCTGTCGTCAGCCACCAGCACGTGCAGGCCGCGCAGGTCAGGCGCCGGCTGGAAGCTCTTGTGCGCACGGTCTGCGTCGATGCCGAAGAGCGCGGTGCAATAAAACGTACTGCCCTTGCCGGGCTCGCTCTCGACCCAGGTCTCGCCGCTCATCAACCCGGCGAGTTGCCGCGCGATGGCAAGGCCCAGTCCCGTGCCGCCGTACTTGCGCGTGGTGGAGGCATCGGCCTGCTGGAACGGCTGGAACAGCCGCGACATCTGCTCGGGCGAGAGCCCGATGCCGGTATCGCTCACGGCAAAGCGCAGTCGCACCCCGCCCGGGTGTTGTTCGGCCACCTCGACCGACAAAAGCACCTCTCCGCGCTCGGTGAACTTCACCGCGTTGCTGCAGAAATTGCCCAGCAACTGCGAGAGCCGCAGCGGATCGCCCTTCAGCAGCATCGGTACGTCAGGCGCGATGCGTACCGAGAACTCCAGATCTTTCTGGTGCGCCTTCGCGGAACTCAGCGTGGCCACTGTCTCCAGCACCTGCTCGAGATCGAGCTCGGTCTGTTCGATGGAGAGACCGCCGGACTCGATCTTCGAGAAGTCGAGGATGTCGCTGATGATGCCGAGCAGCGCGCGGGCCGAGCGATCGATCTTGCCGAGGAAATCCGTCTGCCGGCCATCGAGGCGCGTTGCCTGCATCAGATGCACCAGACCAATCACGGAATTGAGTGGTGTGCGGATCTCATGCGACATGGTGGCAAGGAACTGCGTCTTGGCAGCGCCCGCCGCCTCGGCCGCGTCGAGCGCGCGGGAGAGTTCGCCACGCTTGCGGGACTTGTCGCTCACGTCCCGCACCGCCGCCAGCGCAAGCGTGCGATCGCCGCTGCGGAAATGGCTCAGGCTGATCTCGACGGGAAATTCCGTGCCGTCCTTGCGTACACCGAGCAACTCGCCGCCGGAGTCCATCTCGCGGTTGCCGCGTGAGTGCGTGAACATCGAGCGCATGTGCACATGACCGCCGCGGAAGCGCTCCGGCACCAGCGTCTCGATGGGGTGTCCGGTGAGTTCGCCGGGGCCGTAGCCGAACATCCGCTCGGCACGGGAGTTGGCGTGCAGGATGATGCCGTCGGCATCCGTGGCGAGCAGGGCATCCGGAGCGAAGTCCCAGAACCCCGCAAGCACGGTGGCGTCGGGAGAGAGGCTCATGTTCGCGGTTCCTGTGCTGGGCGGCTCACTGTCCCTTCCCTCAGGCCGGCATGGGTTCGGCTTCGGCCAGCAGCGGGCCGAAGATCACACGGAAGAATTCGGTGTCGGCGTAGATGCGCTCGCCGAGCAGGGCGGTTTCGCCATAGGGGAAGATCGTGAGCACACGGAAATCCCGTGTGCTGCCGCCCGGATAAGACAGCGTGACGGTCATTTCCACCGCCATTCCATCATCGCCTTCCTGCGTGCCGCGCGTGGAGTAGCCGGCGCAGCGCTTCAACGAGGTGCTGAAAAAATACTCGTAGTAACGGCGGATACGATCGTGACCGGAGAGTCTCAAGCCGCAGGGGAAGAGCTCGAACGCGGCATCGGCCTGGAAGGTGGCGAGCGTTGCGTCTACATCGCCCGCGTCTTCGGCGCGCACGTGCTCGGCGGCAAGGGCGGCCATGCGTTCACGACGTGTGGTGTTGCTGCTCATGGCGTGCGGGCTCCCGTTGTGTGGTTCAGGGCTCGAGCAGGACCTTGATCGCGCCCGAGCGCCGGTCTGCCGCGGTGGCGAAGGCCTCGGCGGCCTGCGCGAGCGGAAAGCGGTGCGTGACGATCGAGGACCCGATCAGCGGATTGGCGCCCAGCAGCCGGGCGGCGTTGTCGATATCGCGGGAGACACCGTCCTGACCGTACATCGTCGAGACGCTGATCTCGATTTCCTTGGCTGCCAGCACCAGGCCAGGCAGTTCGATGGTGTCCCAGGAGGCCGCGAGCAACAGCAACATGCCGTTCGGGCGCAGCCACTGGCAGGCATCGTTGATGGCAGCGGCCGTGCCCGCGCTGTCGACGGCGACATCGTATTCCCCGCGCGGCTCGGTGGCACCGAGGCGGGCGCCCGCGAGTTTCTGGTGATCATGGCGCGCCACCAGCGCGACCTCGCAGCCCACGGCACGTGCAGCCGCCACGGCGCACAGCCCGATGGTGCCACCGCCGATCACCAGCACACGATGCCGTGGCCCCACGCGCGCACGGCGCATGCCATGGATGGCGACTGCGAGCGGCTCGACCAGGCTGGCGACGGAAACGTCCACACGCCGCGGCAGCGGCACGATGCAGCGCGACGGCACGATGAGTTCTTCCGCCATGCCGCCGTTGCGGCCCACGCCGAAGATCATCGACACGCCCGAGCGGCAGACCTGGTAATTGCCCGAGAGGCAGAACTCGCAGCTGCCGCAGGGCGCAGTGGGTTCGATGGCGACCGGCGTGCCGTCGTCCAGCAGGCCCGCGATCTCGTGGCCGGGAATGCCGGCCATCGGAAAGCCGGCGGCGAGCATCGCCAGATCCGAGCCGCAAATGCCGCAAGAGGACACGCGCACACGCACACCGGGGCCCTCGGGCGCGGGCACGTCCACGACCTCGACCTTTCCGGCAATGTACTTGACCGCTTTCATGCGCGTGTTCAGGCTCCGCGGGGCGGAATCACCGGGGGCAACCGGCGGGGCAATGCTAACGATATCCGATCTGCCGCGAGGCTGGGACATCCTCTCGCTCACACCGCGCGAGGACTACTTCGCGTTGTGGAACAGCATCCGCACCGAGGCGCCGGTGCACGACGCGGGTGGCGGACTCTTCCTGATCTCGCGCTGGGAAGACGTGAACCGCGTACTGCGTGACCCTGCGCTCCTCGCGGGCAGCGGCGTGGCGCAGGCCTTCGGCGGATCCGCGAGCCCTGTGGCCTCGGTGGTGAGCAACTGGCTCATGTCCCAGAACGGCGAGACGCACCGCCGCGCACGTGCCTTGGTGGCACGGCTCTTCACGCCAGCCGCCGTCGATCGCCTGCGCGCAGTGGTGGAAAGCTGCTCTGCGCAACTGGTCGAGGGCTTGCTGCAGCGCGCAGAACACGGGCCCGCGGATTTCGTCGAGCTCGTCGCACAACGCCTGCCCTCGGAAGTCATACGCCATCTCTTCTCCATCGCGCCCGCGGAATGGGCCGCACACGTGCAGCCGCTCTTCGCCGTGCAGGCGCTGCAGGCCGGCGACGGCTTTGCCGCGGTGAAGGGCCTTGCGGAGTACTTCCACGCGAAGATCAGCGGTGCGGGCGACCGGCAGTTCGGCGGGATCATCGACGAGCTGCGTGCGCCGGATCGCACAGGCGAGCATTTGTCGGAGGCCGAGGTCATCGCCAACGCCGTGCTGATCGTGACGGCCGCCATCGACACCACCGCGGGCCTGATCGCCAACACGATGCTCCGGCTGCTGGAACACCCCGAGGCGCTGGCGCAGGTGCAGGCAGATCCCTCGCTGCTGCCGGGCGCCATCGACGAATCGCTGCGCCACTGCCCCTCGGCACCCTCCAGCACGCGGCACACGCCGCAGGCGATGGAACTCGGTGGCGCGCGGATTCCTCCGGGCAGCGATCTTTTCCTTTCGCTGGCCGCTGCCAACCGCGATCCGGCGCAGTTCGCAGAGCCGGAGCGCTTCGATATCCACCGCGACTGCGCCACACGCCTGCTCACCTTCGGCGGCGGGCCGCATTTCTGCCTCGGCGCGAGCCTGGCGCGCACCGAGGTACGGATCCTCTTCGAAACGCTGCTCGCAGCAGGCCT
>JBILEG010000196.1:0-6525 GCA_044352225.1 Pseudomonadales bacterium
CGATGCTCACCAGCGTCATCAGCGCCACCGTCAGGTTGCGCAATGCGTTCGCATGGAAGATGTCCAGCCGGCTGAAGATCGAGTGGATGGCCAGCAGGATAATGCCCATGCCGAGCCCGAAATAGCCGCCGTAGACGAACACCACGAACTCGAGCACGAAGGAAAGCCAGAGCCAGCGCGCCGCATCGAAGGAGGGCATGGCGTGCAGACGGTCGCGGATCCAGGGCCCGAGCCCGAACGAGAGGGTGGCAAAGACCAGCAGCCAGGGAATTGCCGCGTGGAAGGAGGCCTCACCCAGATGCACGAACAGGAACGAGCCCGCGGCCCCACCCACCACGGCCAGTGCCAGACGCAAACCCAGGTGGCGACGCACGGCGCGTACCTCGTGCCGGTAAACCCAGCTGCCCATCACATTCGCCGGAAACAACGCCACGAAATTGCAGGCATTGGCCTCCATCTCGGTGAGGCCAGAGGCGATCAGCAGCGGAAAGGTCATGAACCCGGCGCCACCGGCCATGACATTGATCATCCCGGCCAGCAAGCCGCCGCCGAACAACCAGACCAGATCGACTCCGTCCATCGCAGCGTCCGGCTACAGCGCGGCCAGCACGCGATCGATGCGCCGCAAACCCTCTTCGAGTTCCTGTGCGTGCCCGCCGGTGCCGATGCGCAGGTGCCCGTCCATGCCGAACCAGTCCCCTGCCACCACGAAAACGCTCTGCTCCGCGCGGATCCGCTCGCTCAGTTGCGTGGAATTGACCGGGAAGTCGTAGGCCACGAACACCATGCCACCCGCCGAGGGCCGCACGTAGCGCAGGCGACCGTTCCAGCGCGCGACCCAGGCATCGATGATCTCCATGTTGCGTCCCAGGATCGCGCGGCTGCGCGTCAGCAATTGCGCACGGCGCGCCGGCGAGAGCACCACAGACGCCAGGTACTGGTTGATGGGCCCGGTGCCGATGGTGGTGTAGTCCTGGCGGCGCACGGCCTCGGTGACCAGTGCGGCAGGTGCCACGGCCCAGCCGATGCGCAGCCCCGCATGCGCGATCGATTTCGAGGTGCTGGAGGTGACGATGGTTTTGGCGTAGCGGCCGCGGAAGCTCTGCGTCTCGGGCCGGCCGTCGAGCTCCGCGCCACGGTAGATCTCGTCGCAGAGCAGCCAGGCATCGCAGGCCCGGGCAGCGTGCACCAGAGCATCCATGTCGGCCTCGTCCAGCACCGCGCCCGTGGGGTTGTTGGGGTTGCAGACGGCGATCACCCTCGCCCCCTCGGCCACGGCGGTATCCAGCGCGGCGCGATCCAACCGCCATGCGCTGCCCTCGAGGCGCAAACCGAAGGGCTGCACGCGCGCGCCGAGCGCGGAGGCCAGCCCCTGCATCTGCATGAAGTTCGGCAGCATCCCGGCGAAGGTGTCCCCGGGCTCGAGCAGCGCCCAGCACATGAGGAAATTCGCCTCGGCGGCACCGGTGGTCACCAGCACTTCGTCAATGCCGGTGTCCGGGTACCAGCTCGCGATGGCGGCGCGCAGCTCCGGCGTGCCCTCGGTGTAGTTGTAGCCCAGACGCAGGTTCAGCAGTGCATCGAGCTCTTCGGGGCGCAGCAACTCGGCGAGCGTCATCGGTTCCACGCCGCTCTCGGTCAGGTTGATCTCGACGCTGTTCTCGTAGAGGGACTGGTTGCGCTCGAGCTGGAAGGTGTCGATCTTCACGTGGCGTGGCCTGTGTGAGGGTGAAAGGCCGCGAGTATCGTGCGCTGGGCGTGGTGTATCGCGGGAATCAGGACGCACCATACCCAAAGGCCCGAATGCTCCACAACGACGAGGGGGCAGCACAGACACCGCAGCGCCTGCGCCCGGAGACAGTGGCCCTTAACCGCGAGGCACCGCAGCGGATATGATTGGACATACTCACGTATCAGGCGAAGCAGGCGGTTCCCACCTTGACCCCGACCGCATCCATGGCACTTCCCACCGTTGCGCGCAGCCCGCTGCGCGTGACCGTGTCGGTCTGGAAGGCGCTCTTCCTGCGTGAGGCGGCTGGTCGCCTCTTCGGCGAGCGCGCCGGATGGTTCTGGCTGCTGCTCGACCCGATGTTCCACGTCGCCTACCTGATGGTGCTCTTCTCGGTGTTCCGCATGCGGCACGTCGGGGGCATGGAGACCCCGTTGTGGATCATGCTCGGGCTGATCGGTTATTTCATGTTCCAGCACGCCGGCAGCCAGTGCATGCGGGCGATCAGCGCGAACCGGTCGATGTTCGTCTACCGGCAGATCCTGCCCGTGGACACCGTGCTGGTGCGCGCCTCTCTCGAGGCCGTGATCCTGTTCGTGGTGGCGGCGCTGCTGCTCGCCGGCGGCGCGATGTTCGGCATGCAGGTCATCCCGGCCGAACCCTTGCGCGCGCTCGACTGCCTGCTCAGCCTGTGGCTGATCGGGCTGGGCTACGGCGCCTCGGCTGCCATCCTGATCGAACTGGTTCCGGAGTCGAGCCAGATACTCGGCATGATCATGCAGCCGCTCTACATGATCTCCGGGGTCATGTTTCCGCTCGCCTCCTTACCGCCAGCCTACCGGGAATGGCTGATGCTGAACCCGCTCGTGCACGGTCTGGACGCGCTGCGGCACAGCTTCGCACCGTACTACCATGAGGTGCCTGGCATGGACATGAACTACCTCCACGCATGGGCGCTGGGTATGGTCGTGCTCGGACTGTCACTGCAGGTGGTTTTCTCCCGACGGATGCTGGCCGAATGATCGTGGTGCAGGATGTGTACAAGCGCTACAGCACGCCCAAGGGCCCCGGCCCCTGGGTGCTCAAGGGCGTGAACATCACCATACCCACGCGCACCAATGTGGGCCTGATCGGCCGCAACGGCGCGGGCAAGTCCACCTTGCTGCGCCTGATCGGCGGCATCGACGAACCCACCCGCGGGCAGGTCGAGCGCCGCTGCCGCGTCTCCTGGCCGATGGCACGGGGAGGCGGCATGCAGAACGCGATGACCGGCCGGCAGAATTCGAAGTTCGTGTGCCGGCTCTACGGTCACGAAGAGGACATGGAAGAGCGCATTGCGAAGATCCGCGAGTTCGCCGGTATAGGGCGCGCCTTCGAGGAGCCCGTCGGCACCTATTCCGCCGGCATGAAATCGCGACTGCAGTTCGCGATGTCGCTCGCCTTCGATTTCGACGTGTACATCTCTGACGAAGTCACGGGTGCCGGAGATGCATCGTTCCGCAAAAGGGCCGCCACCGCCTTCCGCGAACTCGTGGACCGCGCGGGCATCATCATGGTGTCCCACGGCGAGGCGACACTGCGGGAATTCTGCACCTCGGGCATCTTCCTGAACGCCGGCACGGCGACATGGTTCGATGACATCGCCGACGCACTGGACGCCTACAAGGAAAGCATCGCCGCATGAACACCCCACGGCTTCCGGGCACCCAGGGTTCCGCGCTGGCGCGCTGGCGCGCGAGCGCAGGCCGCAGGCTCGCGCCGGCACGCATCCAGGGCACGATCTTCAGCGCGGCGCTGCTGTTTTCCCTCGCAGCGGCTGTTTACTGGGTCGTGATCGCCTCGGACCGATACGTCTCCGAGGCCCACGTCATTATCGAGCGCACGAATCTGGGTACGGGGGAGCCGTCCACCGCCTTCGGTTTCATCGCCGTGGTGCCAGGGCTCACCTCGGACCAGATGCTGCTGCGTGACCGCCTGCTGTCGATCGACATGCTGAAGGCCCTCGACGCGAAACTCGATCTGCGCTCGCACTACAGCAACTGGCGGCGCGATCCGCTGTCGCGCATGTGGTTCAAGGACGCTCCGCTCGAGAAATTCCACGCCTACTTCCTCGGACGGGTGACCGTGGAAGTCGACGAGTTCACCGGCATCCTGTCCGTGCGATCCCAGGCCTACGACCCGGAAACCGCCCGCGCGATCACCGCGATGATGGTCGAGGAAGGCGAGCGCCACATGAACGCCATGGCGCAGGCGCTGGCCTCGGAGCAGGTGGCGTTCCTGGAAGGGCAGGTGAGCGAGATGAACGATCGCGCCGTCGCGGCGCGGCAGAAACTGCTCTCCTTCCAGAACGACAAGCAGTTGCTCTCGCCCACCAGCACGGCCCAGACGCTGGAGAGCATCATCGCCAAGCTCGAGGGTGAACTGAGCGATCTGCAGACACGCCGCAACGGCTTGCTCGGATACCTGATGCCCGACAGCCCCGGCGTGAAGGAACTCGACATCCAGATCGCCGGCACCCGCAAACAGATCGAGCGCGAGCGCAAGCGCCTTGCCTCATCCGACGGCAACATGCTGAACCGCACCCTCGAGGAATACCAGGGCCTGGAGATGCAGGCGCAGTTCGCGCAGGACCTCTACAAATCCGCACTGACGGCGCTGGAGCAAGGGCGCGTCGAGGCCACCCGCACCCTGAAGAAGGTCTCGATCCTGCAATCGCCCAACCTGCCCGAGTATGCTCTGGAGCCACGGCGGATCTACAACTCGATCGTCTACCTGATCGTCAGCCTGCTGCTGGCGGGCCTGGTGAATCTCATCGTCATCATCATTCGCGACCACAGGGACTGAACCCATGTCACGCCTCATCCTCGCGATGCTGCTGTTAATGGCGGGGCCGCTGCTGGCCCAGGTACAGGCGCCGCCCCGGCTGGAGCAGCCATCCCAAATCGGGCAGCCCTTGCTGCAAGCCGCCCCCGCGCCTGCACCCGTACCGGCAGCGGCGCCATCGGAGAGCGCCTCCGGAGCGCCCGCCGGCGTGCCTCCGACAGCGGACTATTCGGCGAACCTCAACAGCACCGTCTTTGGCGCTCAGCTCTTCACGGGGACCTTCGCCAAAGAGGGATCCACGCAGTTCAACCCCGATTACGCGGTTGCCGTGGGCGATGCGATACAGGTCCGCCTGTGGGGCGGCTACGAATTCGACTCGACACTGGTGGTGGACCCCAAGGGCAATGTGTTCCTGCCGCACGTGGGGCCGGTGCAATTGCTGGGCGTGCGCAACCAGGACATACAGCGGGTGGTCGAATCCGCCGTGGCGCAGGTCTACCGGGCGAACGTCTACAGCTACGCCAGCCTCGCCGCGGCACAACCCGTGCGCATCTTCGTGAGCGGTTTCGTGAACCGTCCGGGGCTCTACAACGGCACCAGCATGGACAGCCTGCTGCACTATCTGGATCAGGCAGGCGGCATCGACGTCGACCGCGGCTCTTTCCTTGCCGTGCAGGTGAAGCGCGGCAATACCGTGCGGGCCGAAGTGAGCCTCTACGACTTCCTGCTGGACGGCCGGATGCCGCTGGTGCAGCTCGCCGACGGTGATGTGATCTTCGTCTCCCCGCGCCGCAACACGCTCAAGGTGAGCGGGCTCGCCCAGAACGCCAAGCGCTTCGAGTTCGCCACGCCCACTCTGAGCGTGGCGTCACTGGAGGAGCTCGCCAAACCCTTCCCACAGACCACGCACGTGCGCGTGGTGCGGAACACCGGCAGCGTCAGCAATGTCGAGTACTACGCGCGCGAGGAAGCCTCGGCTGTGGTGCTCTCCAACGGCGATGAACTCATCTTCACCGCCGACCGCAAACCGGGAACCATCACGGTGCGCGTGGAGGGCGAGCACCAGAGCCCGCAGGAGTACGTCCTGCCCTATGGCGCACGACTGGGGGAACTGACCAGCCGCATCAGTTACTCGGAACGCTCGGACCAGAGCAGCCTGCAACTCTTCCGGCTTAGCGTCCAGGAGCGCCAGAAGCAGATGCTGCAAACGGCGCTGAAGAGCCTCGAGGCGGCAGCGCTGACGGCGCGCTCGGGCACCAGCGACGAGGCCCTGCTGCGCAAGCAGGAGGCCGAACTGCTCCTGCAATGGGTAGACCGCGCGCGCAAGGTCGAACCGCTCGGTCAGGTGATGATTGCCAATGCCCGCCAGCGTGACGAACTCCTGCTCGAGAACGGCGACGTTCTGCGCATTCCCTCACGCGATGGACTGGTGCTGGTGAGCGGGGAGGTGTTGTTCCCGAATGCCATCGCATTCGACGACGCCTTCGACGTCGCGGATTACGTCAAGGGCGCCGGCGGCTACACGCAGAATGCCGACGTCGCACGGGTGATCATTGCCCACCGCGACGGCAGCTTCCACGAAGTCACCGACAGCGGGTTTTTCGGCCGCGGTGCTGACCCGGCCGGGATCCGTGCGGGCGACGAGATCCTCGTGCTGCCCAAGATCGACGTGAAGTCGCGTCAGGTGTTCAAGGACCTCACCCAGATCCTCTACCAGATCGCGATCAGCGCCAGGGTCGTGCTCAATCCGTGAGGACGCCGGCCCTGCGGAAGAAACTCCGCATCCTCGGCGGCGCCTGCCGCCTGGCGTGGCTGGAAGCTGACCGGACGATCACCCGCGTGTCGGGGCTGAAGCGGATGCACCGCGCGGAACTCGCCCGCCTCATCCGTCGCAGCGGCCTCTTCGATGCCGCGTGGTATCTGGAGACCAACGCCGACGTCAGTGCCTCCGGCGTTGATCCGCTCCTGCACTA
>JBILEG010000197.1:0-6499 GCA_044352225.1 Pseudomonadales bacterium
CACCCAGACGGTTCCGTCGGCGGCGATGTCGAGGTCATAGGGTAGCGGTACGCCCGAATTCACGAGGTCGGTGCGCGGCAGTGCGCCGCCCCGCCCGCTGCCTAGCGACCATTGCGTGTACCAGATCAGCGCGCTGTCGAGGAGGCCGCGCGCAGGCAGGTCGATGTAACGGAAAGTACGTGCGGCGCGGTCGAAGACGCCGACTTTCGAGCTCTGCGAGAGCGCGAACCACGCGCGGTCCTTCGCGTCGAAACGGATACCCTGCGGCTGGAATCCCTCCTGCAGACGCCACTCCATGAACTGTTTGCGCAAGGGGTCGAACTCGATCAGGGCCTGCTGGTTGGGTGGTGTTATGAAAATGTGGCCGTCCGAGGGCGAGAGCGCGAGGGAGTGGGCGCCGTAGAGGTTGTCCACTTTGGGAACGCCCCCGCCAAGACGGTTGCCGAGTACGCCGCCGGGTCTCGCGTCGGCGGAATGGGGCAATCGGTAGACTGTGTACTCGTCGCCAAAGGGATCTATTTCGTAGATCCGATCCATCAGGTTGTCGCCCGAGTAGGCGAGCCCGTTGGGGTGCAGCAGTACATCGTGCAGTTGCGAGGCCGCATCACCGACGGGCCACTCCGTGATCACGGCGGACGGGATGCCGGTCTCGGTGGCTGCAGGGGAGGGAAATACAGCTCCCCGCAGTTCCGTGAAACGCCTCCCAAGGTATTCGGCGAAGGGTTTGCGTTGGCTGTCGGCGAGTCCTGCTCCGTAGTGGTTCATACGATCCATCACGTCGCGCCATTGCTCGGGACTTCGCTCCACGCGCATGAAGGTCGATGCGCCCTGGTGGCATTGCGTGCAGTGACGCAGATACTGCTGACGCGCCACGGTGTTGCCGTCGAAGTCCATTCGCGCAAGCCAATGACTTGAGGGCAGCGCTGCAGCCAGCGCGGCGGGATCCGTCTCCGGCTCCATGCGCACTTCGGCAACGCCCGCGGCGGCGGCGTCATCCAGCCTCGCGTCACGGTATCCCGTCTTGCGTGCGAGCAGGCTGCCCTCGCCGGGCGTGCCTTCGGCATCGGGCAGGCGCGCGGTGCCCGATGCGTCCGTGAACACCGTGACGGAGGGCTGCACTGCCGTGCGTGCGCCCGGGAGGGGATAGCCGTCGTCGGAACTCTCCGGCGGGGCGGCGACGACAGGGATGCGCGTCAGCATGACCCCGACCAGCGGCGTGCCGGAGGGATCACGCACCCGCAGTTCCAGCGCCTGTGCCGCGCAGGCCGGCAGCAGGAGCAACAGGGCCCACGCGCAGGTCGGTCCACTCGGCAGGCAGTGCTGGAAGCGTGTTTTGCTGGGCATGCGGGGCATGGTGCCCCGTGCGACAGGGCCGCGCAATGCGCCGCGCGATTGATCCGCGGGATCGGCGCCGGCCGTAGACGCCCTTTGATCGCCCCCACGCCGCGCTATAGTGCGGTCACTGCAGAGGAACCACGGCATGGAACAGTTGACGACCATCGAGCTCTCGAAGGAATACCTCAAGTTCTCGGCCGCGCACTTCACGGTCTTTTCCGCCACGGATCGCGAGCGCCTCCATGGCCACAACTTCAGGGTGTCGGCCAGGGTCACCGCACCGGTGGGTCCGAACGGCATGTGTTTCAGCTACCGCATCCTGAAAGAAAAACTGGAGGCGCTCTGCGCGAGCCTCGACGAATACCTTCTGCTCTCGGCTGACTCGCCCCACCTGCGTATCACCGAAGAGGGAGAGAACTACCGCGTGGACTTCAACGGCGAAACCATGCGCTTCCTGAGGATCGACACCCTGTTGCTGCCCGTGCGCAACGCTACCGTCGAAGAGTATTCGCGCTACATCCTCGAGCGCCTGCTGGACGACCGGGAGCTCATCGACGGTTACGATATCCGCGAAGTCGGCATCAAGGTCTCTTCGGGTCCCGGGCAGTGGGGCTCCGCGCGCTGGAGAAAAGGGTCATCCAAATGAGCACGTCCACTCTCGTCATCACCGGTGCCAGCCGTGGTATCGGGCTCGCAACCGCACGCCTGTTTGCCTCGGAGGGTTGGCGTGTCGTCAACATATCGCGCAGCCCCATCGATCTTGAGGGTGCCGTGCAACTCGGCATCGATCTCTCCGATGCGGACTGGGAGAGCGCGCAATCGGACGAGCTCCTTGCCTCGGTGGCTGGCAGCGCGCGCATCGCACTCGTCCACAATGCAGGGCTGCTGGGCAAAGACAGCGTGCCCACGCTGGATGCGGCCCATCTCGCGCGGGCGCTTCAGGTGAACGTGATTGCGCCGCAGCAGCTGAACCGTCTTTTGCTGCCGGTGATGGGTGCTGGCTCGTCGATCGTCTACGTGGGTTCCACCCTGGGCGAGAAAGCGGTGGCAGGCGCCTGTTCCTATGTCGTGTCCAAACATGCCTTGATCGGCCTGATGCGTGCCACCTGCCAGGATCTGGCGGGGCGCGGTATCCATACCGCCTGCGTCTGCCCCGGTTTCACCGATACCGAGATGCTGCGCGCGCACGTAGGTGCTGACGAGGCCATACTCGGTTCGCTCGCAGGCAGCATGACCTTCGGGCGGCTCATCAGTCCCGGGGAGGTCGCGGAAACCATTCGTTTCTGCGCACTGAACCCCGTGATCAACGGTTCCGTGATCCACGCCAACCTCGGGCAGGTGGAGCGCTGAGCGGTTCCCCCGATCCATATGGATTGTTCCTTCCCCGCGGGCTCGGCTACATTTGGCGCCGCCGTTTCCAGAACCCCTGAGCCCACGAGGAGAGTCCCATGAGAAAGATCGTCACCCTGGCCGCTGCCTTGGCCATGCCGCTGCTGACCGCCACGGCGTTTGCTGCCTGCACCCTCGAGGCCGAGCCGGCAATTCCGGATGGCAAGACAGCCACTCTGGACCAGATGAAAGCCACACAGGCGGCTGTGAAGGTGTACGGCGAGGACTATCGCAAGTGCCTGGACGCGGAAGCGGCTGCAGCCGATGCTGCCGCACCCAAGGACGAGACTGAAGACGCCAAGAAAGCGCGTGCGGCCGCCACTGCCGATGCCTACAACGGGTCGATCGACAAGCACACCGCGCTTGCTGCGAAATTCAACGATGCCGTGAAGGCCTACAAGGCCGCCCAAGCCAAGTGATCTGATCGCCCCGCGGCACCGGCGCATGGCCGGTGCCGCCCCGGGGGCGCCCGCCGTACAGGAGCCCCTCATGTCCGATTCCGCCCGCAAGGATTCCCCCGAACAGGCCGCGTTCCGCGCGCATTGCAGGGATTGGCTCGCTGCGAACATGCCGCCACCGTCGCCGGTGCGGTTGCCGCAGTCAGCGCTCGAAATCATGACCCGCGAGCAACTCGATTACCTCTGCGCCTGGCAGAAAGCGGCGTATGACGCCGGCCTCGTCGGGTGCGATTACCCGGTGGAGCACGGCGGCGGTGGGCGCACTGACTGCCAGCGTGTCGCCAACGAGGAAATGCAACGCTCCGGCGCGCCGTACTTCCCGAATATCATCGGTCTGGGGATGGCCGCGCCCACGGTGTTCTATCACGGCTCCGATGCCTTGAAACGACAGGTCCTGCCTGCCTTGCTCTCGGGGGAAGAGATCTGGTGCCAGGGTTTCAGCGAGCCCGGCGCCGGCTCCGATCTCGCGAGCGTGCAGACCTTCGCGGAGCGACGCGGGGATCGCTGGGTGATCAACGGGCACAAGGTCTGGACCTCGCTCGCGCACTTCGCGAGCTGGATGATCCTGCTCGCGCGTACCGACAAGTCCTCGAAGTACGATGGCCTCAGCTATTTCGTGGTGCCGATCCGCGCCGCGCTCGGCAAGGGCGTGACGGTGCGCCCGCTGATCAAGATGACCGGCGAGACGGGTTTCAACGAGGTGCTGTTCGAAGACCTCGAAATCGATGACGGCTTGCGCCTCGACGAGGTGGGTAAGGGCTGGACGGTTGCCATGACCACCCTCGCACATGAGCGCGGCGCCGGCATCCTCGTGACGCCGCAATCTGGCGGATCACGCCGTGGTGACGGTGATGCCGGACTGGTGAGCGCGCTTGTTGAACTCGCACGCCAGAACTGGCGCAACGGGCAGTGCGCCGCAGATGATCCGGTGATCCGGGATCGGCTCGCGCAATTGCTGGTGCGTGAGGAGGGCTTCAGGCTGAACCTCAAGCGTGCGCGCGTTGCCGGGCTCACCGATCACCCCATGCGTCTCGCGCTGCAGTACAAGCTCCTGATGAGCGAGATCGCCCAGGAGGCCGGGCGTCTGGGCATGGACATCGCGGGTAACGCGGGTTCGCTGTACGTCTCGGATCCTGCGGCGCCGCACGCGGGGCGCTGGCCGCTTGCCTATATGAATTCCTTCGGATTCACCATTGCCGCGGGCACCAGCGAGGTGCAGCGCAACATTCTCGGCGAGCGGGTCCTCGGACTCGCCAAGACCAAGTAGCGCTGATCGCAGCCGTCACCGCAGCAGGGGAACCACATGGCCAGTCCGTCGAATTTCGGTTTCGGTGAAGAAGAGCAGGCACTGCGGGACGCCGCACGAAAGTTCCTGACCGAGCACCTTCCCACCGACCGCCTGCACCGTCTCGTGGCGGCGCGCGATGCCTCAGGGCCCGCATGGGAGCCAGCGCTCTGGCGGCAGATGGGCGAACTCGGCTGGACCGGCGTCGGCGTGCCCGAGCGTTGCGGTGGTGTGGGCATGCCAACCGTCGCGGCTGTGGCGCTCGCAGAAGAGGCGGGCAGGGCGGCATTGCCGTCTCCGCTGATCGGCACTCTCCAGGCGAGCGCCGTGCTGGCGGCCTGCGCCAGCAGTGCAGCCGATGCCCTGCTCACCGAGATCGCGCAGGGCGAGGCTGTGGCGCTCGCGATCACCGGGCAGCGTGGCGCGTGGCGCGGCGATGCCTGCGATGCCGAATACCGTGACGGGGCTTTGTACGGCATGGCGTACTGGGTGCAGGACGCGGCAAAGGCAGGGGTTTTCCTCGTGAAGGCGCGCGGCCCTGCCGGGGCAGGTCTGTATGCCGTGCGCGCGGGGGCGGCTGGGCTCTCCGTGCTGCCCGACGCGATCGTTGACCTCACGCGGGATCAGGGAAGGTTGTCGCTCGAGGCAGTGCCCGCTATCGAGATCGCGCCGCCCGGCGCTGCCGCTGCAGCGATTGCCGCGGCCGAGCCCGCACTCTTCACGCTGGTGGCGGCGGATCTCTGCGGCGCCGCCGAGTGGCTGCTCCAGACCACCGCCGAGTACGCGCGCGTGCGTCAGCAATTCGATCGCCAGATCGGCTTTTTCCAGGCGGTGAAGCACCCGCTGGTGGATGCCATGATCGCCATCGATGGCGCACGCTCGCACGTCTACAACGCAGCGGCCGCCATCGACCACGACCCCGCCGCCGCGCTGCGCGCCGCGCACATGGCGAAAGCTGCCGCATCCGATGCCGCGACCTTCGGCGCCAGCCGTGCCGTGCAGTTCCACGGTGGTATCGGCTTCACGTGGGAGTGCTACGTGCAGGTGTACTTCAAGCGGCAACTGCACAATGCATCGTTGTTTGGTGATGCCGCCTGGCACCGAGCATGCTTGGCAGAGGTGTTGTTCGCTGCAGCCTGAGACGGCGCTCTCAGACGTTCGCGCGCGTCTGGCGGATCAGATCGGCCATGGCCGTGAAAAATCCGGGCTGACCGCCGCCGCGGCGCCACACCAGCCCGATACTCCGGTGTGGTGCGGGCGGATCGAAGGGAATGAAGCGCAAACTCCGCGGCGCATCCTGCGTAGCCATTTCCGGCACCAGCGTGATACCGAGATCGGTGGACACCATCTGCATCAGCGTGGGCAGGCTGGTGGCGCGGAAGTCCCGCGACTCTTCCAGCGCGTTCATCTTGCAGAAATCAAGCGCCTGTTCCCGCAGGCAGTGGCCCTCGTCCAGAAGCAGTAACGGGTGCTCCGCCAGACAGTCCACCGATACCGACGGCCGGTCTGCAAGAGGGTGGCTGGCGCTGGTCGCAAGCAGGAAGGGCTCGTCGAAGAGCGGACAGCATTCAAGATCGTCACCTGCCACGGGCAGGGCTAGCAGTGCCAGATCGAGTTGCCCACGGCGCAGGCGCAGCAACAGTTGTTCGGTCTTGTCCTCGAGCAGAAGCAGCCGCAAGCGCGGGAACGTGGCGTGTATCGCCGGCACGATGCGCGGCAGCAGGTAAGGCGCCAGGGTAGGGAATGCCCCCAGCCGGTACTGTCCTGCAGACGGGTCTTTGAGGCGCTTGGCGGTGAGCTGGAGTTCCTCGTAATCGCGCAGCAGCACCCGCGCCTTGTCAACGATCTGCTCTCCGGCAGATGTCACCAGCACGCGCCGCCCCGAGCGCTCGAAGAGTTCCACCCCGAGGTAATCCTCGACTTTACGGATCTGCATGCTGAGCGTGGGCTGGCTCACGTGGCATCGATCGGCCGCGCGTCCGAAGTGCTGCAGTTCCGCAACGGCAACGACGTACTGCAGGTCACGGAGATT
>JBILEG010000198.1:0-6484 GCA_044352225.1 Pseudomonadales bacterium
CCCTCTGCCGCGGCATCCTGCACGGACTCGCCGCCGCGCACGCCTTCGATCGCTTTTTCCAGTGTTTTCTTTGTGAGCCCCGAGGCGCGCAGCAGGTCGCCGGTCTCGCCTTTCTCGTCCAGGGTCGCGAGCAACACGAGTTCGCTCGAGATGAACTTGTCCTTGCGCACCTGGGAAAGTTTGTCTGCGACGTTCAGAACACGCACGAGGTCATTCGCGAGGTGGACCTCGCCCGAAACCCCTTCGACGCGCGGCTGCCGCGCGAGGAATTCATCAAGCTTCGCGGAGAGCGCGCGTGCATCGACGCCGCACTTCGCGAGCAGGGGCCGTACGGTGCCGCCGGGTTGCGCGATGAGCGCTACCAGAAGATGCGCGGGCAGGATGAAATTGTGGTCACGCCCCAGCGCCAGCGACTGTGCATCGCCGAGTGCGCCCTGGAGCTGGTTGGTGAACCTATCGAGTCGCATGAGCAAATCCCCTTGTGGTTGACCACTATGTGGGGCTGCACCGCGCGCGCTTCAAGTCGGGGACGGGATTCCTTGCGCTGGATCAATCCATGCAAGCGTCGCCATGCGGCCCGTGACGCCGTCTCGGCGATAGGAAAAAAACAGATCGCTCTCGCGGAAGGTGCAGCGCCCTCCTCCGGCGACATCTTCGACGCCAAGCGCGGAAAGGAAAATGCGTGCGAGCGCGTAAAGATCAGCGAGGAATTTTCCCTGCATGCCGGCGAGCGGCATGAATGCAGCGTCGATGCTCTCCCGCTGCGAGGCAGGCTGCACGGCAAGGAAAGCCTCGCGTACATCCTCTCCCACCTCGAAAGCCGAAGGGCCGATGGCAGGGCCGAGCCATGCACGCAAAGAGGAGGCGTCAGCTGAAAAACGCGCGACCGTCTGCGCCAGCACACCCGCGGCCAGCCCGCGCCATCCGCAATGCGCGGCCGCGACCTGGCGCCCGTCTGCTGATGCGATCACCACTGGCAGGCAGTCGGCCGTGAGCACCGCACACGCCATGCCGCTGCGATCGGTCCAGGCTGCGTCGGCCTCCCGAACCACGCCGTCCGCGTGCGCTTCCACCACGCCCGTGCCATGCACCTGCTGCAACCACTGCGGCGCGCAGGGCAGTGCCAGTGCATCCACCAACAGCGCGCGATTGCGGGCGACGGCTGCAGGATCGTCGCCGACGTGATCACCGAGATTGAACGAGGTATAGGGCCCCCCACTGACACCGCCCGCACGCACGGTGACGGCCACGCGCACGCCCGGCGGCGCCCGCCAGTCGACCGGCAGAAGCACGGCCTCAGCCACCATGCAGGAATTCCTCCCGATCGGCACGCAGCTCCGAAAGCAGACACTGCATGTCCTCGGGGACGGGAGCCTCGAAGCCGATCGTCTCGCCGCTGCCCGGATGCACGAAAGAGAGCCGGAACGCGTGCAGCGCCTGCCGCCGGAAGGCGCGCAGCGCATCAACCAGCCCGGGGGCGGCCTGCTTCGGCAACCGCACGCGCCCACCGTAATCAGGGTCGCCGGTGACGGGGAAACCCGCTTCGGACAGGTGGACACGGATCTGGTGCGTACGCCCGGTCTCGAGTTGGACCGCAAGGCAGGCGTGTGCCCGGAAACGCTCCAGCACGCGGTAGTGCGTCACCGCCTCGCGCCCACCCGACTCGAGCACCGCCATGCGTTGCCGGTCGCGCGGGTGCCGTCCGATGGGGCGGTCGACAGTCGCGCCACTCACCGGCACACCGTTCACCACGGCGCGGTACTCCCGGCTCACGTCGCGCCGCTGCAGCGCGGCAACCAGCGCTGTCTGCGCAGCCAGGGTCCGCGCGACCACGAGCAGACCTGTGGTGTCGCGATCCAGCCGGTGCACGATGCCGGCCCGCGGCACCTGGGCGAGTTCCGGGTACGCCGCGAGCAAACCGTTCAGGAGCGTATCGTCGGCGTGCCCCGCAGCCGGGTGCACCACCAGGCCTGCGGGCTTGTCGATGACGATGATGTGTTCGTCCTCGTGGACGACGGGAAGCTCCATCTCGGTGGGGCGCCAGTCGCCTTCGACCTCGCTCTCCGCGTCGAGCCGCAACCACTCGCCTCCGTGCACGGCGTCTCTGGGTATACGCACCGCACCGTCGACCAGCAGGCAGGCCTCGCGGATCCAGCGCTGGAGCCGGGAGCGGGAAAACTCGGGGAAGAGTTCCGCCGCAACCTGGTCGAGTCGGCGCCCGGAGAGGGCTGCGGGCACCGCGATCTCGCGCTGGATCCTTGGGTTCATGGGCGCGGCACCGGGGAAGCAAGCTGATGTGTAAGGCGCCGGAGTCTAGCATGGGCGCTGACCCGGCCTTGGGTGCCCTGCGCGCGCTGTGTTTAAATAGCCTCGCTACCGCTCATCCAGACCGGACTCCCTGATGATCCCGAACCGACTACTCGCTCTCGCGCTCTCCGCGCTGCTTCTCGGCGGCTGTTCGTGGTTCAAGGGTGACGACGAGGAGGTTCCGCCGGATCAGGGCGAACGCGCGCTCTACGAGACCGCGCAGAAAAACATCCGCGCCGCGAACTTCGACCTGGCGGTGAAGAATCTGCAACTTCTGGAAGCACGTTACCCCTTCGGCCCCTACGCCGAACAGGCGCAACTCGAACTGATCTATGCCTACTTCCGGAACTACGATCACGAGGAGGCAGTCGCCGCGGCCGACCGCTTCATCCGGCTTCATCCGCAGCACCCCAGCACGGACTACGCGTATTACATGAAAGGCCTCTCCTCCTTTACTGAAGGTGAGGGCCTGCTTGAGCGCTTCCTCCCTACTGACCGTACCCATCGGGACCCCGGCCCGGCCCGGCAGTCCTTCGCCGACTTCTCGCAATTGCTGTCCCGTTACCCGGGCTCGGAATACGCGGCAGATGCGCGGGCGCGCATGGTGCACCTGCGCAACCTGCTCGCGCGCTACGAGATCAACGTTGCCAACTACTACTTCAAGCGCCGCGCGTACGTGGCAGCGCTGAATCGCGGGCGCTATGTGGTGGAGAACTTCCAGGAAACTCCCGCCGTGCCCGACGGGCTGGCCGTGATGGCGCAGGCCTACCTGATCCTGGGCATGGAAGATCTCGCGCAGAACGCGATCACCGCCCTCAAGAGCAACTACCCGGATCACCCCTCGATTGACAAGGGCGGCAACTTCATCGCCCAACGATTCCCGGGTGACCGTGGTCGCTCGTGGAAAAACCTCGCGTCGCTGGGCTTTGTGGACCGTTCCACGCCGCCGCACTTCGACAGTCGCGAGATCTACGAGAAAACCAACTGAGGCTCAGTCCCCGGGCTTCCAGCCGGAGGTGATCGGGTAACGCCGGTCACGACCGAACGCGCGCTGCGTCACGCGCACTCCCACCGGGGCCTGCCTGCGCTTGTACTCGTTCAGATCGACGAGCCTGATCACCCGTGCCACTGTCTGCTGCTCAAAGCCGTCGGCAACGATGGCATCCGCGCTCATGTCACGCTCCACGTAGCGTTCGAGGATCTGGTCGAGCACCTCATACGGCGGCAGGTTGTCCTCGTCTTTCTGGTCTGGCGCGAGTTCGGCCGAGGGCGCTCGCGTGATGACTCGCTCGGGAATCACCTCTCCCTGCAGGTTGCGGTAACGGGCCAAGGCGAAGACGAGCGTCTTCGGCACATCCTTCAGCACATCGAAGCCGCCTGCCATGTCGCCGTAGAGCGTGGAGTAACCCACGGCCATCTCGCTCTTGTTGCCGGTGGTGAGCACCAGCAATCCTTTCTTGTTGGAAATGGCCATCAGCAGAACGCCGCGGCAGCGCGCCTGCAGGTTCTGCTCCGTCGTATCGACGCTGCTGCCCGCAAACTCCCCCGCCAGCGCGCCCATGAACGCCTCGTACATGGGCTCGATCGACAGCACGCTGAAGCGCACACCGAGCGCGTGCGCCTCGGCCTCGGCATCCTCGATGCTCATCGCAGCCGTGTACCGGAAAGGCATCATCACGGCCTCGACGCGCTCCGCGCCCAGGGCGTCCACGGCAACGGCCAGCGTCAGCGCGGAATCGATACCACCCGAGAGTCCCAGCACCACGCCCTTGAAGCGGTTCTTGATGACGTAGTCGCGCACGCCCGTGACAAGTGCGCTGTACACGAGCGCCAGATGCTCCGGCTCCGGTGAGACCGAACCCTCCAGCGTCAGGCTGCCACCGGACCCGCGCGTCAGCTTCACGGCGAACAGGCCTTCCTCGAAATGCGGGGCCCGCGCTGCGAGCCTGCCGGCGGCGTCCACGGCAATCGAGCCGCCGTCGAACACGAGTTCGTCCTGACCACCGACCATGTTCGCGTACACCACAGGCACACGACCGGCGATTGCACGCTCCGTCACCACCTCGAGACGATGCCGGTGCTTGCCCGCGTGGTAGGGCGAGGCGTTGATGTTGAGGATCAGTTCCGCACCCGCCGCCACGGCGAGCTCTGCAGGCCCGGCGTGCCAGATGTCCTCGCAAACGCTGAGACCCACACGGAAACCGGCGATATCGACGACGCAAGGTGTGGTGCCCGGCACGAAGTAGCGCTTCTCGTCGAAGACCTGATAGTTGGGCAACTCCATCTTGGCGTACTCCGCCACCAGCGTGCCGCCGTGGAAGAGCCCTGCAACGTTATGCAATCCATCGGCGCCGGGACGGGGATAGCCCACCAGCACCCACGCCGGCGGAAGTTCTGCGGCCAGCGTCGCCAGTGCGCGCTCGATGCGCGGACCGATGCTCTCGCGCAGCAGGAGATCCTCGGGCGGATAGCCGGTGAGCACCAGTTCCGGGAAGATGACGACATCGGCGCCCAATTCCGCGACCGCCCGGCGCGTGGCATCAAGCACGAGGCGCGTGTTGGCGTCGATGTCGCCCACCAGAGGGTTGACCTGTGCCATGACAACGCAGAGCTGGGACATCTTCAGGAGAGCCTCGACGAGGGGTGCAGCCGCATTCTCACGCATCGCCGGCTCAAAGGGCAAAACGCGCGGTTCACTTCGGCTGCCGGCAGGGCTAGGCTAGGCGCGGTGTTCCTCATCGTGATCGCGCATGCCACTTCTCAGGCTGTTGTTCCTGCTGCTCCTCGCCTTCATCGCGTGGCGGGCATACCGTCTCTTTTTTGCGGCCAAGTCACTTTCAGCCGCGCCGCCACCATTGCAGGACATGGTCCGCTGCGCCGTGTGTGATGTGCACGTACCGGCACGAACTGCCCTGCGCGAAGACGGGAAAAGCTTCTGCAGCGAGGCACACCGCAGCCAAGACGTTTCAGGCAACGGGAAGGTCTAGCAGGCCATGGCCCTCGCGCCCGAGCGGGACGCAGAAAGCAGCTACGGCCTGCTACGCGTCTACAGCTATTACCGGGCGACGCTGTCGCTGCTGCTGATCCTGATGTACTTCCTGCTGCGCAGGTCAGAAAGCGCGCCCGTACTGCAGCACGAACTCTATCTCTACACGGCGATTCCCTACGCCGTGCTCGCCATCAGCCAGCTCGTTTTCGTGTTGCTGCGCCCGGTGTCGCCGCGGCCGCGTCACATCTTCGCGATGCTGCTGGTGGACATCGTCTGCCAGATGCTCATCACCCACGCGAGCGGGGGCATCAATGGCGGCTTCGCGGTGCTGCTCATGGTGACGACCGGCGCCGCGGCGGTGTTCGTGCCCGGCCAGATCGCAACGCTGGTGGCTGCGCTCGCGAGCCTTGCCGTGCTCTTCGAAGCTCTCTGGATCGTGATCCGTCACGATGCACCCATCGGAGAGGTGTTTTCGGCCGGCATGCTGGGCGTGTTGCTGTTCGCAAGCTCCGTTCTGGTGCAACGCCTCGCGCTACGGCTTCAACGCAGCCAGGCGCTCGCCAGCCAGCGCGCAAGCGAGGTATACGAACTGCAGCAACTGAACCAGCTTATCGTGCAGCGCATGCAGACGGGCATCCTGCTGGTGGACGCCGACAGCCGCGTCCGCATCGCGAACCACGCGGCGGCACGCCTCCTCGGCACCGGCGAGCGCGAACTCACCGACGACGATGCCTCGCTGCCCGCAGCCATCACCACTGCGCTCGACACCTGGCGGCGCAACCCCGCGCGCCTGCTCGCGCCCTTCAAACTGCGCGAGGACGGCCCGCAGGTGCAACTCTCCTTCGCGCGTCTGGAATCCGCCGCCGGCGACACCACATTGGTGTTTGCCGAGGATTTCACGCGAATCGCCCAGCAGGCCCAGCAACTGAAGCTCGCCTCGCTCGGCAGGCTCACCGCCAGCATCGCCCACGAGATCCGCAACCCCCTCGGCTCGATCAGCCACGCCGCGCAGTTGCTGCGCGAGTCCAGCGACCTGCCGGCAGACGACCACCGTCTCGTCGAAATCGTGATCGGCAACGCGGAGCGCACCAACGAGGTGATCGAGAGCGTTCTGACGCTGTCACGCGGACAGCAGCCCCACCCGGAGAGGATCCTGCTCGGCGAGTGGCTGCAGCGCTTCGCCCTGGA
>JBILEG010000200.1:0-6434 GCA_044352225.1 Pseudomonadales bacterium
CACGGCCTTCCCCTGGGGATTCACCGCGGACGAACTGGACGCCTGGGTGCGCTACGGCAACGGGCAAAAACTCTGGGACGAGCTCTACGCGCCCTTCGGCATCCGCGCATTTCTGGCCGGCAGCACGGGCACACAGATGTTCGGCTGGTTCCGCAAGGAAGTGCGCTCGCTGGAGGATCTCAAAGGCCTCAAGTTCCGCTCGCCGGGCAACCAGGGCCGCATCCTGCAGAAGCTCGGCATGACGCCCGTCACGCTGCCGGGCGGCGAGATCTTCCCCGCGCTGCAATCCGGCGCCATCGACGGCGCAGAGTGGATAGGCCCCTACAACGACCTTGCGCTCGGCTTCTACCAGGTCTGCAAGTACTACTACTCGCACGGCTACCACGAGCCCGGCGCCGGGTTGCAACTGATGATCAACGAGGAAGCCTGGCAATCGCTCGACGCGGAGCTGCAGGCCATCGTACGCACGGCCTGTGATGCGGCCTACAAGGACACGCTGGCCGAATTCAACGCCCGCTCGGGCCCGGCGCTGCGCACGCTGGTGCAGGACCACGGCGTGATCGTGCGCGGGCTACCGGAAGACGTGCTGATGGCCTGCGGCGAGAAAGCGAACGAAGTGCTGAACGAGATCCACGCGGGGGACCGCTCACCCGACCGCATCGTGCAGCGGATCATCGAGGACTTCCTCGCCTTCCGCAAAGACATCATCCCGTGGTCGCGCATCGGCGAGCAGGCCTACATGAACGCGCGGCAGTTGCCCTTCGAATTCGCGCTGAAGGGCTGAGCCTCAGGGCAGCAGCTCGCGGAAATCGTCCATCCACGGCGCCTCGCGCGGCGTGCCGGGCGCGGGGAAAAGATCGCTGAAATCATCCGCCACCGGAGAGCCCGCGCGCGTGGCCGGCGCTTCATCGGCGGCAGAAGGCACGGCGAGTTCAGCAGGCTTCACGTCGAAGAGCTTCGAGGGCAACCACGTCGCCATCGAGGGAATGCTCCACACCAGCGCGAGCCCCAGCACCTGCAGCCCCACGAAGGGCACCACGCCGCGGTAGATATCGATGGTATCGATCATCTTGCCCGCCACGCCGCGCAGGTAGAACAACGCAAAACCGAAGGGCGGCGTGAGGAAACTCGTCTGCAGGTTCACGCCGATCATCACGCCCAGCCACACGGGGTCCACGCCCATGCGGATCAGCGCGGGTGCCGCGATGGGCACCACGATGAAGATGATCTCGAAGGTGTCGAGGAAAAAGCCGAGCAGGAAGATCACCAGCATGGTGGCCAGCACCGCCGCGAAGGCGCCGCCCGGCATCGAGGACAGTGCATCGTGCACGAGGTTCTCGCCGCCCAGCCCGCGGAACACCAGGCTGAAGACGCTCGCGCCCAGCAGGATCACGAAGACCATCGAGTTGATGTTCAGCGTGGAGCGCATCACCTCGCGCAGCATCCCCATGTTCAGCTGCCGATTGGCCGCCGCGAGCAGCATTGCTCCCACCGCACCCACGGACGCGGACTCGGTGGGCGTGGCGATGCCCGCAAGGATGGAACCCAGCACCGCAAGGATCAGGGCGAGCGGCGGCGCGAGCGCCCGAAGCGCCCTGCGGCCAAGGCCGGCGCGCTCGGCATCAGTCATGGCGAGCGGCGGGCAGGAATCGGGATCGGTGATGGCCTTGAACACGATCCACGCGAGGTAAAGCCCCACCAGCAGCAGCCCCGGGATCATCGCGCCCGCGAAGAGCTGCCCCACGGAAATGGGCTCCGGCGCCATGTTCCCCAGCGAGAGCTGCGCCTGCTGGTTCGCGCCCTGCAGGATGTCGCCCACGAAGATCAGCACGGTCGAGGGCGGGATGATCTGCCCGAGCGTACCGGCCGCGCAGATGGTGCCGGCGGCGAGTTTGGGGTCGTAGCCTGCGCGCATCATCGCCGGCAGCGAGAGCAAGCCCATCGTCACCACCGTGGCGCCCACGATGCCGGTGGAGGCCGCGAGCAGCGCACCCACGATCACCACCGAGTATCCCAGCCCGCCGCGCAGGCTCCCGAAGAGCTCGCCCATGGTGGTGAGCAGCGCCTCGGCGATCTTCGAGCGCTCCAGCATCACGCCCATGAACACGAAGAGCGGCACGGCGACCAGCGTCTCGTTGGTCATGGTGCCGAAGTAGCGCTCGGCGAGCGCCGAGAGGATGGCCGTGTCGAAAACCCCGACACCCATCCCCAACGCTGCGAAAAACAGGCCCACGCCTGCCAGCGTGAAAGCCACCGGATAACCCGCCATCACGGCCGCGATGGTGGTGAGGAACATGGCCACAGAGAGCAGTTCGCCCAGCAGTTCGGTACTCATGCGGGTATCCCGCGAACAGGCTCAGAGCCGCTCATCGGTGACCGGCTCCTCGTGGTGGTCGTGCAGGGGGCACCCGGCCAGGAAGAGCCCGCGCCGCGCGATCAGCGCAAGGCCCTGCAGGAACATGAGCACACAGAACAGCAGCAGCAGCGATTTCAGCAGGTACATGGCGGGCATGCCGTTGGCGGTGCCGGAGGCCTCGAGCACCCGCCACGACGCCCGCACGAACGGCAGCGAGGTGACCCATACCACCGCAAGCCAGGGGAACAGGAAGAGCAGCGTGCCGAGGATGTCGACCCAGGCCTTGCCGCGGTCGCCGAGCTTGCCGTAGAGCACGTCGACGTTCACGTGGCCGCGGTGCAGGAAGGTGTAACCCGCGCCCGCCATGAACACCACCGCGTGCTGCCACACGTAGAGCTCCTGCATCCACGGGTAACCCGTGTCGAAGGCATAACGCAGCACCACCACCGCAAAGCAGGTGAGCACGCAGCCCAGCGTGAGCCAGGCCACGGCACGGCCGGTCCACTCGTTCAGGGCGTCCACGGCCCCTACGAAACGCTCGATCACGCGGGTTTGCTCTCCTTCGGGATGCGCGGATGGTACGGAGAAATCCGGGGCTTTGCGATCAGTGTGGCGCGCTGTGCTCGGCGCCCGGGCAAGCGGCGGCGCCGGGCGCTCCGGCGCCCTCCTCGTCCTCGGCAGCAGCGGGACAGGCCGAGGGCGCAGGCCCCTCGGGCAGCGGCGGCTTGGGGATGGGGTACTCGCCTGTCCACGCGCCCTTCGCCTTGCCGGGGCTCACGATCGGCGGCTGTGCCGCAGGCTCCCCGGCCGCAGGCGCGGGCGGCGGCTCCTGCGCCTGCAGTTCTGGCGCGCCGCACAGGGACGCGATCGTGACGATGATGGCCGGGGCCACCGCTCTCACGATGCCGGTTCGAACAGCGGAAGCTGCACGTCCTCAAGCATGTCATGTCTCCCTGCATGCGTGTGCTGGCCTGCCCATGATCCCACGCGACTCACCCGTACGGGTCAATTCCACGCAGAAAGGCGCGCCAAGACCGCAACAATTGACCGACCGCAATTGCCGGATGGACTAAACACAGTGCAATCGTAATGTGATCTTCAGCGCACACCCGGGAGGCCTGCGGTGGACTCTGCCAGGAACGGCGACACGGTCAACACGGGGCGGGGAGCCCGCGCCCTGGCGTGGCTGGCCCGCAGCCCCTTTGCCGGTGTGCTGGTGCTCTGCGTCTCACTCGCCTTCACGGTGACGCTCTGGCGCACGGAGCGCGACGACATCGAACACCACCGGCAGTTGCGCTTCGAGAAGGTGGCCGAGCGGATCACGGCGCAACTGCAAGACCGGATGCTCGACTACGAGGACCTGCTGCAGGGGGCCTCGGGCCTGTTTGCGGCGGTGCCCGACGTCGACACTCTGGCGTGGCGCGAGTACTTCGCGAGCATCGGCCTCGACACCCGGCTGCGCGGCACGCAACTGGTCGGCTATGCGCCACTCGACCAGGCGGACGGTACGGTCCGGCTGGCGCTCGTGTACCCCGACACGGGAGAGAACCTGCGTGCGCGGGACTACCACCCTTCCAACGACCAGAGCCAGCGTGCGGCTCTGGCGCGTGCGCGCGACACGGGCTTCGCCGCACTCTCGGAGCGAGCCACACTGCCGGTGGAATCGCAGATCCGCGTGCAGCCCGGCTTCATGCTCTACCTGCCGGTCTACCGGCCGGGCATGCCAGCGCAGACCCCACAGGAGCGCCAGTCTGCCATCACGGGCTACCTGCTGTGCGCGCTGCGCATCCACGACCTCCTGCAGGAGCTCCGGCTGGAGCTCGAAAGCGACGCGGTGATCGATCTCTACGACGGCACACCTGCGCCGGGCTCGCTGCTCTTCACCTCGCGGGGGCAGGAGATGCCTGCCCTCTCGGAGGACAGGCAGATCACGGTTGGCGGGCACCAGTGGACCTTGCGCGTCGGCAGCAGCCCGTCCTTCGATGCCCACGCCGGCAGCTCGCGTCCGCTGCTGATGTTGCTGGGAGGCAGCGCACTCAGTGGCACGCTCGCGGCGCTGGTGCTGCTGGGCGCGCGCCATCAGCGGAAGTTCCTGTCGGCGCATCAGGACCTCGCGCGCAGCCATGCGCGCTACCTCTCTCTGGTCGACAGCGTGCCCGGCACCGCCTTCCGCGTGGGCCCAGCGCTGCCCTGGCGCCTCGAATACATCAGCGAGGGCGTGAGCGAGCTGACCGGCAAGCCGCCCGGGCACTGGCTCTCTTCCGGGGATTTCCTGCAGGAACTGATACACCCCGATGATCTGACCCGCGTGCTGCGGGTGGTGGCATGGTCCACTACTAGCGGTACGCCGTTCGAGGTGGAGTACCGATTGCGCACCGAAGGCGCCGCTACGCGCTGGGTGCGCCAACGCACACGGGCCTTGCGCGGTGATGCGGGAGAGTTGCTGGGCATGAGCGGCGTTCTGACCGACATGACCCATACCCGAGAGCTGATGGACACGCTCAGCCGCCAACGCGAGACACTCGAGGAGCAGGTTCACGCACGCACTGCGGAACTGCTGCTCGCCAAAGACGCGGCAGAGTCTGCCAGCGTCGCCAAGAGCCGGTTCCTCTCGACGATGAGCCACGAGTTGCGCACACCCATGAACGCCGTGATCGGCTTCTCGACATTGCTCGCCGAGAACGAGCAGGATCCGACACGCAAACGCCAGTTGCAGCGGATACAGGGCGCTGGCAAAGACCTGCTGGAACTGGTCAACCGCGTGCTCGACTTTGCGCGTGCCGACGCCGGCACCCTGGCGCTCGAGTCTGCGCGATTCGAGGTGAAACCCATCCTGCAGGCGGCATCGGAGCGGCTGCGCCTCGGTGTTGCCGGACGGTCGGTGAGCTGGCATGTCGGCACCGTCGCAGACGTTCCTGCGGAGCTCGTGGGGGATGGTCGTCGCATCCGCGAAGTGCTGCTGGAACTCGTCGAGAACGCACTCGAGTACACCCCCTCGGGAAGCATCACGGTCGAGCTTCGTGCAGAGCACCATTCCACCGGCGTGGAACTCGCGTTCGCCGTACGGGACACGGGCTGCGGCGTAGACAACAGCAACGCGGAGCGGCTCTTCAGTGCCTTCGAGCAGGCCGATGCCTCCTACACCCGCAAGCACGAAGGCATAGGGCTGGGGCTTGCCCTCGCACGGCAGTTCGTCACGCTGATGGGCGGCAGCATCGGTGTGGAAGCCAACCCCGGCGGGGGCAGCGTCTTCTGGTTCCGGGTGCGCGTGCATGCCTCGGAGCAACCCACCCCCCACCTGCATTGGAGCGCGCCCGAGCCACTGGCGCAGGGCCCGGGCGAGGGCTGCGCCTCCGACACGCGCGCCCTCGGCCCCGAGGAGCGGGAGCGGCTGCGGGCAGCCTGCGCGGAGATTTCCGCGTTGCTGCGCGAGGGCGACCTGGAGGCGCGCGATCTGCTGCAGGCACACGCGCCTCTGTTGCAGGCCGCCTTGCCGACCCACGCGCCGCGGATCGTGGAGGCAGTCGAGAGCTTCGACTTCGACACCGCTCTGGCAACGCTGGAGGGAGGTTGCCGGGAGGCCGGGCTGGATTTTTCCTGAACATCCGTGCCCGCACGGATTGGCGGTTGCGCACTACGGCTGTTCCATTTGTGCCTCTAGCCCTATGATCGCCCACCATAAGAACAAAATGATGCGCAGGATGCCCGCCATGCCCCCCCTGAACGCCTCGCGGCGCCGGATACTCCTCGGCGCCCTGCTTGCCCCTGCGCTGATCCCTGCCTGTGGCAAAACACCCTCACCGCTGCGCGTGGGCACCAATATCTGGATCGGCTACGAATCACTCTATGTCGCAGAGAACCGGGGCTTGCTCGCCAGGCAGGCCATTCGCCTGATCACCATGCGCAACGCGAGCGAGGTGCAGCAGGCGCTGCACGCGGGCATGCTCGAGGCCGCCGCCATGAGCCTGGACGAGGCGCTGAATCTGGTGGAGGAAGGACTGGATCTGCGCGTGGTGCTCGTGATGGACGTTTCACACGGCGCCGACGTGGTGCTGGGGCAACCCGGTGTCTCGACGCT
>JBILEG010000202.1:0-6407 GCA_044352225.1 Pseudomonadales bacterium
TCCAAGGCATCCAGCAGACGTCGGTGGATTCCCTGGAATCCACCGTTGCTCATCACCACGATCCTGTCTCCGCTGACGCAATCGGCCACCAGGCTCTGGATGATGCCTTCAACTGACGTATGGACCACCGAGGCAACACGGCTCTGCGCGGCCACCGCTTCCATGTCCCAGTCCATGCCCGGCGGCTGGAACCACAACACACGATCCGCAGCACCTACGCATTCGGGAAGGCGGGTCCGGTGGGCGCCGAGGCGCATGGTGTTCGAGCGCGGCTCGATCACAGCGATCACGCGGCCGATGCCGCCAGCAGCACGCACGCCCTCCAGGGTCGTGGCAATCGCGGTGGGGTGATGCGCGAAGTCGTCGAACACCGCGATACCGTTGCGGATGCCCACCAGCTCCATGCGCCGCTTGACCCCCGCGAAACCGGACAGTGCTTCAGCAGCGACGTCCAGCCCTGCGCCGACGTCCAGCGCCGCCACCGTTGCCGCGACCGCGTTCGCCACGTTGTGGACCCCGGTATGGGACCACTTCACCTTGGCCTCGCGGCCTGAATCGCAAAGTGTGAAGGCGGCACCGCCGGGCGCGAGATCGCGGGCAGAAGCCGACGCTTCATCATTACCCACCGCGAAACTGCGCTTGCGCGACCAGCAGCCTCGCGCAAGCACTCGCTCGACCACAGCATCGGCGCTCGGGTAAACGATGCAACCACCCGAAGGCACGGTCCGGACCAGATGGTGGAACTGACGTTCAATCGCCTCGAGATCGGGAAAGATATCCGCGTGGTCGTACTCGATGTTGTTGATGAGCAGCGTACGCGGTCGGTAATGGACGAACTTCGAGCGCTTGTCGAAGAAGGCGGTGTCGTACTCGTCCGCCTCGATCACGAAATGTTTCCCTCTGCCAAGGCGCGCCGACACACCGAAATCGGCGGGAACGCCACCGATCAGGAATCCGGGGTGGAGGCCTGCGACATCAAGGATGCGCGCGAGCATGCTGCTGGTGGTCGTCTTGCCATGGGTGCCGGAGACTGCCAGCACGTGCCGGTCACACAGGACGTGATCCCACAGCCACTCCGGCCCGGAGGTATAGGCAAGACCTGCCTCCAGTACTTCCTCGACAAGCGGGTTCCCGCGCGACAAGGCATTGCCGATGACGACCAGATCCGGACGTGGCCAGAGGTGCGCCGGATCGTAGCCCTGCAGCACTTCTATGCCTGCCGATGCAAGTTGTTCACTCATGGGCGGATAGACGTTCACATCGCAGCCACGCACGGCGTGGCCCGCTTCACGGGCAAGCACTGCGAGGCCTGCCATGAATGTGCCGCAGATTCCGGCAACAAATATCTTCATGAACGCGTTCGACGGCCGCATAGGAGAACAGTGCGCCGGAGTGTAGCATCTGCGCCCGGACGCCCCGGCACGCCGATCACGCTCGACGGGCCCGAGGACAGAAACCCGATCCGGAGACCTGCATGCCCCCGAGAAATGCCTTTTACGCCCAGTCCGGCGGCGTCACCGCCGTCATCAACGCCAGCGCCTGCGGCCTGATCGAGACAGCCCGCCAACACAAGCGCCACATCGGGAAGGTATTCGCCGGCCGCAACGGCATCATCGGGGCGCTGCGCGAAGAGCTCATCGATACAAGCCTCGAAAGCGCGCGAGCCATCGCGGGCTTGCGCAGCACGCCGTCAGGCGCCTTCGGCTCCTGCCGCTACAAACTGAAAAGCCTTGAACAGAACCGGGCGGAGTACGAACGCCTGATCGAGGTCTTTCGCGCCCACGACATCGGATACTTCTTTTACAACGGCGGCGGCGATTCTGCCGACACCTGCCTCAAGGTGTCACAACTCTCCGAGAGCCTGGGCTATCCCCTGCAAGCCATCCACATCCCCAAGACTGTGGACAACGACCTGCCACTGACAGATACCTGTCCCGGCTTCGGTTCGGTGGCGAAATACGTCGCCGTCTCGACACTGGAGGCAGGCCTCGACGTCGCGTCGATGTGCGAGACCTCGACCAAGGTCTTCATTCTCGAGGTGATGGGACGCCATGCAGGCTGGATCGCGGCAGCTGCAGGTCTGGCGGCGCGCAGCGCCGGTGAGCCGCCCCACCTGATCCTGTTCCCGGAAATCGCCTTCGACCGCGAGCGCTTCCTGCGCAAGGTGAAGGAGGCCGTGAAACGACACGGCTACTGCGTGGTGGTGGCATCCGAGGGCGCACAGGACGCAGCGGGGAATTTCCTGGCCGATGCCGGCAGCACGGATGCCTTCGGTCACAAGCAACTGGGCGGCGTGGCCCCGACACTGGCGTCGATGGTGAAACAGGAATTGGGGTACAAGTACCACTGGGCACTGGCCGATTACCTGCAGCGCGCCGCGCGCCACGTGGCGTCGAAAACGGATGTCGACCAGGCCTATGGCGTGGGCAAGGCAGCGGTGGAACTCGCTGTTGCCGGGCGCAACGCGGTGATGGTCACCATCGAGCGCGGGCGGGGCAAGCGTTACTCCTGGTCTACCGGGGAGGCTCCCCTCGCCAAAGTGGCGAACACCGAACACAAACTGCCGCGGGACTTCATCACACGCGATGGTTTCGGCATCACCGCAAAGGCACGGGACTATCTTCAGCCCCTGATCGCTGGCGAGGACTATCCCGCGTACCGGGACGGCATCCCGGAATACACTCGGCTGAAGCTCCAGGCTGTGCCGCGCAAGCTCAAGAAGCGCTTCAAGGTCTGATTGGCATCAATCGGCAAATTGCAGCCCTACGCCGCCGGCATCGCGGCGCACGACCATCACGGCCACCTCCGGCGCTTGCTCGGGCAAGTCCAGGACGCGGACGGTGATCCTGTCGCCCATTGCGAAATCGAACGGCCCGTTCAGCAGATAGAGCCCGCCGTCGGACACGTCGGCGATATGGAACACGGCGATACCGTGCTCGGGATGCCTAACCTGCACCCGCGAGCCGAACCGGGTCCTCAGGAACTGCCTGCGATCCTTCATCGGGCAACGTCTCCCCGGGCGCTATCACGGAAAGCGGCGACTGTACGCGGAACTTCCGTCGAGGCAAATCCCGCGCGCTGCGGTAGTCGTTCACTGTAGCGACGGGGTTTGCTAGAGTTCCGGCCGGCTGGCCCTGCAGAGCGCTCGGCCAGTTCCAAGCAACCCCAAGTCAAGAGAGTCCGGCGTCATGAGTCTCAGCAAGGTCCCGACGGGCAAGAACCCGCCGCACGAAGTGAACGTCATCATCGAGATCCCGGCGCACAGCGACCCGGTCAAGTACGAGGTCGACAAAAAAAGCGGCGCGGTATGTGTGGACCGCTTCATGTCCACCACGATGTTCTACCCCTGCAACTACGGCTACATCCCGAACACGCTGGCCGACGACGGCGATCCGCTCGATGTGCTGGTGCATACCCCTCACAACGTCATCAGCGGCACGGTGATCCGCTGCCGTCCGATCGGCATCCTCCGGATGAGTGACGAGGCCGGCGAAGACGCGAAGCTGGTCGCCGTGCCAGTGAGCAAACTCACGCCCCTCTACAACGATGTCCACGAAACCACCGATCTGCCGAAGCTTCTGCTGGCGCAGATCAAGCACTTCTTCGAGCACTACAAGGATCTCGAAGAAGGCAAATGGGTGAAAGTGGAGGGTTGGGGCTCCGCGGCTGACGCCAAGGAAGAGATCGTCAAATCGATCGCCGCCTTCATCGCCGATGAAGGCGATCCCGGCGAGTAACAGCCTCAGGCCAGCGCCAGCCCGGCGCGCAGACGACGCCACGGCGGTGGATACCGCGCGGCGTCTACCTGTGCGAACCGGGCAATCAGTTCCTCGAGCAAAACATCCACCGTCTCCCCTAGCGCGAGCCCGGAAGACGCCAGCAGGTCTCGCAGCTGCGCAGGGTCGAACCGGGCCTCGCAGCGCGCCGACAGCGGCGCATAACTGAGATGCCAGGGCTCTCGGGCCACTCCGTTCCCCACCCCGTCATAAGGCCTGAAGAAACGGCCATCGGGGGCTCTGTCCAGCCTCTCTTCGAGCCATTGCCCGAGGCGCGCGAACATGCCACCTGCGGCAAACTCCGCCACGCAGAGCGAAGGCGCAATGCCGGGTGCGAGTACCGCCGAATCCACGACATCGAAATCGCTGCCCCAATGATGCCGGGAGGCTCCCGGAAGCGCGGACCAACGCAGGATGGCCAGAACGCAGGCCTCGGCAGAAAGGCTGCTTGCGTCGAGTTCCCGTTCATCCGGATCCAGCAAGGGACGCTCGCCACGCGCCTTGGCGTTCCAGATCGATAACTGACGTTCGAAACTGCGAAAGCCGCTGACGATGCGTAGATCGAAACCGTCCCGCGCCGCTTGGCTGCGCAAGGCGAGGAAGGCCTCTGCCGCTGCGGGGTGCAAGCTGACAGTGCCAAGCACTGCCTCGGGGGCCAGACGCACGACGTGCGCGTCGTCCAGACCCAGCAACTGTTTGGCTGAAGGCATATCCACTGCTGTCACTCAATCAAGCAACTTGCGCAGGTAGCGGAATCGCACATCAAGGGACTCGCCGAACTCGCCCCGGGCACGCGCGACTACGGCCGAGATCTCCCTCGCGCCCGCACCCGCATGGCTGCGTACGCTACCCACCACGGCAAGCGGAACCTTGATGGCGGATTCCAGACCGAAACCGGCCGCGCGCTGTCCTGCAACAGCAAGAGCGCAGTCTCCCAATGCCGCTCGCAGCCGTTGATCGAGGATGCCGCGTATCTCGGTTGCAGCGGCCAGCCCCGAGACTGCGGCCTCCACGAGCGCCTCCAGGCCGAAAACCTCGGCAACGGCGATGTCCTCCCCGACCCGCTCGGCGCGGGTCGAAAGATACAGCGACAACCGCCGGTACTCCTTGCGGACGCGCTCGCCGAACAAGGGATCGTCCACCTGCCGGGAGCCCGCATTCACAGCAGCCCAATCCTCCCTGCGGAGTTTCTGGGTAGCACGCGGAAAAACCTGCCCCTCTTCGAGGTTGATGTGATCCCGATAGAAGCCGATGTAGCGATCACAGAGGTACTTCAGATGGCGCTGCCCGGCGTCGTCCCCCGGAGCCGTGCGTACGTCGAGCAGGTCGAGCAACTCGCGGCTGCGGCGGTAAATCTCGCGATGCCCCTCCTGCAGGCGAGCGATGATCTCCCGCGAGGCAGCGTCCCGCTGGCCCAGGATTCCGAACAGCAGATCCTCGCGCGGGTGGTGGTATTCGTCCGGAAAATCGTTCAGGTAACCGACGATGTCGCGCACCATGGCGAGGTCTGGGTGGCGACCCGGCAGCAGGCGATCGGACTGCCTGCCCAGAGCATCCAGCAATGACGCGATGTGCCGATGCTCGGCGTTCAAGGACACCATGATTCCGGGCGCATCTGCTGGCCGGGGCTGCCGACTGCGGCTTGACGTCGCGCGCCTCACAGCACTCGCGCCGGAGGCGCCCTTGCGCCGGGGCCGAACACTGCCGGCTGCGGGTGCAGTGCCCTCGATGCGCGACTTGCGTGCAGTCCTGACCATGAATCACCTCCATCTGCGACGCGTCTGGCGTTGCACCCGCGGGCTCCGGGACGATATATACCGGATGCGTCGCGGCCAATGCCAGCGGGATCAGCGCGTCTCGTTTCGCCAAGGACATCACGATGGACTCCGCAACTCCCTCCTCACTGACACCAGATACGCTGGCGATCCTCGGCGAATTGCAGGAAGGCGCCTGCAGGCGGATCGACCACAGCGATGGCAGCAGCATGATCGCCTTGCGACGCAACGGCGCCCTGCGGCTGTTCCGTAACCGCTGTCCGCACCGCGGCATCGAACTCGACTGGGTACCAGGCGCCTTCCTTGCGGTGGACGGGCACCATCTACAATGCGCCACCCACGGAGCGTTGTTCGATCCGCTGAGCGGCGTGTGCATCAGCGGGCCTTGCGCGGGAGACGCCCTACAACGGCTAGACCCCGACCATCCAACGGGATAAGGCATGGATTCCGTGGTTTTTGAAGGCGACACGCCTTACCTAGGCTCGCGGCATTCGTTAGACTGCCGGCCTTTTCGCTAACCGGACCACTCGCCGGTCGCGCCCGTCAGAGTATTCATCTCGGCACGCACGGCACGAAGAGGCTCTTTCCAGTGAAGAAACCAACTAAAAAAATCTCCGCCGCATCCGCCAGCAAAGCCGCACGGGCGTCAGCCCCCAAGGCAAGCAAACCGGCCGCCAGGAAGCCCGTCGCAACAGCAAAGGCTCCGGCAAAGCCGACTGCCAAACCGCCCGCGAAGGCATCCGCCAAACCGGCGCCCAAGCCAGCGCCCAAAGCCGCCGTAGTAAAGGCAACGCCCAAGCCTGCAGCCAAGGCGGGCGCAAAGGCCGCGCCCAAGCCAGCCCCCAAGGTCGCTGCG
>JBILEG010000203.1:0-6395 GCA_044352225.1 Pseudomonadales bacterium
ACCACCCGCTGCGTGCGCGACGGCGATGAGTGGGTGATCGACGGCCACAAGTGGTTCGCCTCCAACGCCAGCGTCAGTGATTTCATGATCCTGATGGCGGTGACAGACCCGGAAGCGCCGCCGCATCGCCGTGCCGCCATGCTGGTGGTGCCCTGCCGCCACCCTGGCGTGCGCCTCGTGCGGGACGTGGGCACCATGCATCACCCCTACGCTGCGGATGAAGGCGTGCTGATGGATCGCATCGGCGGCCACACCGAGGTGATCTTCCAGAACTGCCGCGTGCCGCTCGATCACATGATCGGCGCGCCGGGGGATGGTTTTGTGCTGGCGCAGAAGCGCCTCGGCGGTGGCCGTATACACCACGCCATGCGCTGCATCGGGCAGGCGAACCGTGCCTTCGAGATGCTGCTGGAGCGCGCAGCCTCACGGACGACGCGCGGCAAATTGCTGGGGCAGCAACAGCTGGTACAGGAGATGATCGCCGAGTCCTGCGCGGAGCTCGAGATGAGCCGCCTGCTGGTGCTGCGCGCGGCCTGGACCATGGACCGCGAAGGTGCGCACGGTCATGCCGCACGCCGCGATATCGCGCTGGTGAAATTCGTGGTGCCGCGCACTCTGCTCGGCATCATCGATCGCGCGATGCAGGTGCATGGCGCGTTGGGCTACACCACCGATCTCCCGCTCGAGGAGATGTATCGCATGGCCCGCGCGCTGCGCATCGCCGACGGCGCCGACGAGGTCCACAAGCAGACCGTCGCGCGCGAGTTGCTCGCGGGTCGCAAGCCCGTGGATGTGCCCACCGAACACATGCCCTCGCTGCGCCGCCGTGCACGCGAGCTTTTCGGTGAGCGCGTGGCGCGGATTCGCGAAGGACGGGCCTGATTCATGCGAGCAGAGCCCGACACGCTGCGCGGCCTCGAGCGCCCGCGCCTCGACGAGTGGCTCGCCGCGCACTTGCCCGATGCCGCGCCGCCGTTTTCGTTCCGGCTGATCGCCGCGGGTGGCTCCAACCTCACCTATCGCATGGAAGACGCGCGCGGTGTGGTGCGCGTGCTGCGCCGCCCGCCCGCGAAGAGCGGCCTTGCCACCGCTCACGACATGCAGCGCGAATGGCGCGTGCTGCGTGCGCTGGGCGAACACCCCACGGGCGTGCCGGTGCCACGCGTACTGGCGTGTTGCGAGGATGAGAGCGTCACCGGTGCGCGTTTCTACGTCATGGAATTCGTGGATGGCCTGATCCTGCGCGACGCGGCGGTGGCCTCGGCGCTGGATGCCAGCGCTGCGCGCACTGCCATGGAATCGCTGGTGGCCACGCAGGCGGCCTTCCACAGGCTAGATCCCGCCGCGATCGGACTCGAGGGTTTCGCTCGCCCGGGCGGCTACGTCGAACGCCAGCTCGCCCGCTGGATGAAGCAGGTGCAGGCAGCACCGGTGCGCGAACTTCCGCTGCTCTCCCGTATCCACGAAACGCTGTCGCGCCACGTCCCTGCTGAAGCGCTGCGGCCCGGGCTCGCGCACGGCGATTACCGTTTCGACAACACGGTGCTGGGTGCGGATCACCGCCTGCTTGCCGTGCTCGACTGGGAGCTCTGCACCCTCGGCGACCCGGTGGCGGATTTCTTCTGGTCGCTGCTGTACTGGGCCGAGCCCGGCGACGATCTCTGCGTGCTGCCCGATCCGCCCACGCGCCTGCCGCAGTTTCCGCGCCGCTCGGAGGTCGAGGCCTGTTATGCCGGCATCACGGGCTTCGACCTCTCGCAGCGCGATTTCCATCTGGCCTTCGGCTGGTGGAAACAGGCCTGCATCGTCGAGGGCGTCTACGCACGGCTGTTGAAAGGCGCAGGTGGCGGCATGCGCGGCGCGGTGCCGGAAAAGGCCGCTGCACTGGTGGAACGATATCTCGATCGTGCCGCTGCGCTGGTGCTCTGAGGCACTGGCGCTGTTTCCAAGGGCGGTACGCAGGCCTATAGTCCGGGCGTCATGTTCTGAACGCCCTTCACGGAGGTTTGCATGGGTACCTGGATTTTCCTTGGCATCGTGGTGGCGCTCGCCCTGTGGGCGGTCAGCATCTACAACACGCTCGTGAGCCTCGCGAACCGCTACCGCAACGGCTTCGCGCAGATCGATGTGCAGTTGAAGCGGCGCAACGATCTCATCCCCAACCTCGTCGAAACCGCCAAGGCGTATATGGCGCACGAGCGCGGCACGCTCGATGCGGTCACGGCAGCGCGCGCCGGTGCCGTTGCCGGGTTGCAGCGTGCGGCGGCCAATCCGGGTGACGCCGACGCGTTGAAGGCGCTCGGTGCGGCGGAAGGCGCCATGGGCAGCGCGCTTGCGCGGCTGAACGTTGCGGTCGAGGCTTACCCCGAATTGAAGGCCAGCCAGAACATGATGCAGCTCTCGGAGGAACTCGCTTCCACCGAGAACCGCGTGGCCTTCTCGCGGCAGGCCTTCAACGATGCGGTGCTGGCTTACAACACGTATCGGCAGAGCTTCCCGAACAATCTGTTGGCTGCACGTTTCGGCCATGCCACGGATGCTGCGCCGCTCGAGTTCGCGGAGCCGCGTGAGCAACTCGAAGCCGCCCCGAAGGTGTCCTTCTGACCGGTAGCGTCGAGTAGCCCTGCGATGGATTTCTTCAGCGCGCAGGACCGCGCGCGGCGCAACACCACGCGTCTGCTGTTCTTGTTCATCGCGGCGGTGATCGCGCTCGTGGTGCTGACCAACCTCGCGGTGGCGGTGGCTTTCGGGGCCTTGTCGCCGGAGGGTCGGGTCAATCCCGAACTTTTCCTGATCGTCACCGCCGTGGTCTGCGGCGGTATCGCGCTCGCCTGCCTGTTCAAACATCTGCAACTCGCGAGCGGTGGCAAGGCCGTTGCCGAGATGCTCGGTGGCCGCCTGCTCGACCCCGCCAGCACCGAGCCCGCGGAGCGTCGTCTGTTGAACGTGGTGGAGGAAATGGCGCTGGCCGCTGGCGTGCCGGTGCCTCCGGTGTACGTGTTGCCTGAAGAAGGCATCAACGCCTTCGCCGCCGGGCATGCCAGCGCGGATGCCGTGATCGGCATCACCGAGGGCTCGATGCGTCTCCTGGCGCGTGACGAACTCCAGGGCGTGGTTGCGCACGAATTCAGCCATGTGCTGAATGGCGACATGCGGCTCAACCTGCGCTTGATCGCGGTGCTGCACGGCATCCTGTTCATCGCGCTTGCGGGGCGTGTGTTGCTGGAGAGCATGGGTCGCTCCTCGCGCCGGACGCGCTCGCGTGACAACAGCGGCCTGCTGTTTCTCGGGCTCGGGCTCGCGCTGCTGCTGATCGGCTGGGTGGGCGTGTTTTTCGGCCGGCTCATCAAGGCGGGCGTCTCGCGCGAGCGCGAGTACCTCGCGGATGCCTCGGCGGTGCAGTTCACGCGCAATCCTCTGGGCCTTGCCGGAGCGCTGCGCAAGATCGGCGCCCTGAGTGCGCAGGGGCTGATCAGCAACCCGCGCGCAGAGACGGCCAGTCATCTGTTTTTCGCGCAGGCGGTGCGCAGCCGTTTTCTCGGACTCTTCGCCACACATCCGCCGCTTCCCGACCGCATTCGCGTGCTCGATCCCTCCTGGGGCGGGGAGTTTCCGGCGCAGGAGCCGCAACCGCTGTCTTTCGATCTGAACGAGGACGTCACGGTGTCGCTGGCCGCTGCTCCCGTGCGGGGCGCGCAGGATGCGAGTCCCGACGAGGGCCCGCTCGAGTTCAGTTCACCGCAGGCGCCCCCGCCTTCCCGCCACGAAACCGACCCTGCATTGCGCGCGGGGTGCCGGCATCCCGAGCTGGCCGTGGCGCTCGCGCTGAATGCGCTGCTGGATCCGGTGCTCCCGCTCACGCCAGGGCAGATCGCGATCCTCGAGCCGCGTGCGGCAGTGTTGCCGGAGGCCATGCGCGCGCAACTCGCGGCAACCGGTGCCGTCACCGTGCTGGAGTTGTCGATGCCGGCCCTCAAGCGTCTGGATGCCGATGCCCGCAAGGTCCTGATCGACAGTGCGGCCGCGCTGGCGGCACTGGATGGCCGTCTGGACATGCGCGAATTCGCCGTGGCGGCGTTGCTCGAGCATCACCTGGGCGCCAACGCGGGGCGTGCTGCGAGTGCGCGGCCGCGCTTCCCGCGCATCGAACAGGTATCGGCATCCCTCAGTGTGGTCCTCAGCGTGCTGTCGGAGGGAGATGCCGCAAGATTCTCTGCAGCGGCCGTCGTCGCCGGCGCCAGTGGGCTGCGGGCGGTCGAGGTGAAAGACACCGACTGGCCTGTCGTGCGCTCGGCTCTGGCCACGCTGCGTGGCCTCTATCCCTTGCAGAAACCGCGTGTGTTCAAGGCATTCCGGGTGGCACTGGGTGAACAGCCGCCAACGCTCGATCCGCTGCCGCCGCTCGCACTCGCGCTCGATTGCGCAGCGCTGCCCGAGGCAGCGTGAATCGCGCGTAACTTGCCCCGGCGCCGGCCGCACCTGATAGTGCCGCTGCCTGCACACCGGAGCGAGCCATGATCACTTCCTTCGACGATTACTGCATCCACCAGACTCACGAGCCTGTCGCGCAGCCCTCTCAGAGCGACCGCAATTTCTACGACCGTTACTGGTTCAACGGCTTTGATCGGGACGGTGCCTTCCTCTTCGAGATCGGCTTTGGTCTGTACCCGAACCGTCGCGTCATGGACGGACATTTCAGCGTGGTGGTCGACGGCGTGCAGCACAGCTTCCATGCCTCGCGGCGCGCACCGCGTGACCGCGCCGAGACCAGCGTCGGGCCGCTCAGCGTGCAGGTGCTGGAACCGTTGCGGCGCGTGCGGGTGCGTATCGCACCGAACGAGACGGGCATCGAATGCGATCTGGTGTTTGCCGCGCGCTCTGTCGCTGCCGAGGAGCCCCGCAGCGTGCTGCACGACGACGGCAGGCTGATCATGCACACCAGCCGCTTCACGCAGTTCGGCTGCTGGGAGGGCTATTTCAGCGTGAACGGCCAGCGTCAGGAGGTGCGTGCCGCACGCACCGCCGGTGCGCGTGACAAGTCCTGGGGCGTGCGTCCGGTGGGCGAGCCCGAGGGCGGTGCGCCGGGGCTGCTGAATGGCGAGCCGGGCGTGTACTGGTTTTGGGCGCCCATCGATTTCGGCGATGTCTGCACGCAGTTCAATACCTTCCAGGGGCGCAACGGCGAGACCCAGCAACTCGGCGCCTGCCTGATGCCCGCCTACGACGACCCGGCCAGCATTCCTGCGGTGGACGCGGGCCTGAAGGAGATCCACGAAGCACGCCACAGCGTGCGCTGGAAAAGCGGCACGCGCCGCGCCGCCGGCGCGGAGATCGAGTTGGTTGAACCCGGCGGGGCCGTGCACACCATCACGCTCGAGCCCGTGCTCGACTTCCTGATGAAGGGCATCGGTTACAGCCACCCCGAGTGGGGCCATGGCGTGTGGAAGGGCGAACTGCAGATCGGTGCCGAATCGTGGCGCGTGGCAGAGCAGCACCCGCTGGATCCCGCACACATCCACGCCCATCAACTGGTGCGTGCACGGATGGGCGATCGCACGGGCGTGGGCACGCTGGAGACGATCTGCTTCGGGCGCCACGCGCCCAGCGGTTTCACGGGGATACTCGACGGCGCGGCCTGAGCCGCCACGGAACCCGTGGACCGCCGCAGGCGACGAAGCCGATAATCCGGCATCGTCACTGCGCCAGCCCCACGGGAGCCCCGGACCATGAGCACGCCACTGCCCGTTCCTGATTTCCGTTTCCGGCGCCTGCGCCGCACCGCGAACCTGCGCGGCATGGTGCGCGAGACGCGATTGAGCGCCACCGACCTCATCCTCCCGATCTTCGTCGAAGAGGGCATTTCCGCGCCCGTGCCCATCGCCAGCATGCCGGGCGTGATGCGTCACACCGAGGCGGGACTTGGCGATGCCGTAGCGCGCGCGTGGGAGGCGGGCATTCGTGCGGTGATCCTGTTCGGCGTCTCGCGTAACAAGGACGCGGTGGGCAGCGATACCTGGAGCCCGGAGGGCCTGCTTGCACGCATGGTCCGCAGCGCCCGCGCTGCTGCGCCCGACATGGTCGTGATCAGCGACAACTGTTTCTGCGAGTACACCGACCACGGCCACTGCGGCGTGGTACACGGCGATGAAGTCCTGAACGATGCAACGCTCGCCAATCTGCAACGCCAGGCCGTCACCGCCGCGCGTGCCGGCGTCGACATGCTCGCGCCCTCGGGCATGATGGACGGCATGATCGCCGCCATGCGCGCGGGGCTGGATGCGGAGGGCTTCTCGCACATCCCGATCATGTCTTACTCGACCAAGTTCGCCTCGGCGTTCTACGGCCCCTTCCGCGACGCGGTAGACAGCAGCTTCAAGGGCACCCGCTCGGCCTAC
>JBILEG010000204.1:0-6376 GCA_044352225.1 Pseudomonadales bacterium
CTCGCTGCTCGACACCAGAGATCCCGTCTCCAGCAACTGCAGCAGGTCCACGTGCGCGGGAATGCGCGAGCACACTACCGGCACGCCTGCCGCCATCGCCTCCAGCAGGACCTGTGGCCTGCCTTCGTCATGCTCGCTCAGCGAGATCATGCCCGATGCTCCGGGATACCACCGGGACGCCAGTTCCTCCGGTGTTACCGCTCCGTGATACCGGATCCAGGGCGGTATCTGCAGCGCTTCCTGAAGGGGTCCGAAAAGATGGAAACGGTGCTTCTGCGGGTCCACGTCCCGGGTCCACTCGAAGAGCTTGCCGATCTTGCGATCCGTCACGCGCAAGACCGTGATCCACTCGTGCGGATCGCTCGCGGGGCTGCGCTTCACCGCATACCAGTGCGGGTCCAGACCGAAGGGAACGTAGCGGACGTCCGACGCAAGGCTCCCCAGGGCCGACTGCAACACGGGCACCATCCACTGGGCATTGGGGCAGATCACGGCGCGGTGGCCACGCAATGCGCGGCGCAGGAGCAGGCGCATCCACGGCTTTTCCAGCAGGGAGAGATCTGTTCCCAGCACGGTGACCAGCATGGGCAACCGCGTGCCACCCGTGGCCAGTGCGCACTGCAGCCAATTCAGGTGCAGCACGTCCGTTTGCGGTTCCTCGCGACGCAGTGCGCGTCGCATCCTGGCCACGAGTTCCAGCGCGCGCAACGCAGCCAGCACCGGCCTCGACCGCAGAAGGTGCGCCATGCCGCCGGCCTCGGAGAGGGCGCTGAGGAAACGGCTGTCCGAGGCGCTCAATGCGGAACGCGCTCGCGGGTGCAACGGGCCTTCCGGCGCCCACACACGCAACTGCACAGCAGGCGCACGTGCAAGCGCGTCACACATCCGCCGGATGAAGATGCCCTGCCAGTCCTGTTCGGATCGCGGGTAGGACGTGGCCGCAAGGAGCACTCTCATCAGCAGATCCGGTGCCCCGGCCTGCGGTTGCCATTGCTCTGACCAGAATCTAGAATCCGCGTCCCCGTGCCGGAATAGCTCAGTCGGTAGAGCAACTGATTCGTAATCAGTAGGTCGGAGGTTCGATTCCTCTTTCCGGCACCATTCCCTCCCTTTGCTTCCGCTCCGACCCTCCGGTTCCTTGCCGGGGTGTTCATACGAACTCCAGATCGCGCGCTGTCACCCGCGCGTCTACAGCCTCGGCCACGAAGCCCTCTATCTCTGCCATCGCCCGGTCGTTGATCTGGCGCGAGCCTCCGGCAGCCACGAAGCTCCATTCCGCGTCGCTCAGAGAATCCTGCGCGCCGCTCTCGCACACCGCGATGCCGGGTAACCGCCCGAAGCGGTCGCGCAGCCCCGCCAGACGCTGGCGCTTTTCCTTGAGCGATGCGCAGCCCTCCAGATGGAAGCGCAGGCGCAGCACCGCGATGTGCAGCATCAGGCAGGTTCCTGCGTGAACCGCATCGACAGGTCGATCGCCTTGCAGTCCTTGGTGAGCGAGCCCATGGAGATGAAATCGACGCCGGTCTCGGCGATCGCACGCAGCGTCGCTTCGGAAACGCCCCCGCTTGCCTCGAGTTTCGCTCGGCCGGCCGTGAGCGCAACTGCCGCGCGCATGCCCTCGGTGTCGAAGTTGTCGAGGAGCACGGAATCGACTCCGGCCTCCAGCGCTTCCCCGAGTTGCGTCAGTGTTTCCACTTCCACTTCGACGGGTTTGCCGGGGGAGAGTGCTCGTGCCGTGAGCACTGCCGCCGCGATCGAGCCGCAGGCGGAGATATGGTTTTCCTTCACGAGGAAGGCGTCGTAGAGGCCGATGCGGTGGTTGTGGCAGCCGCCGCAGCGCACTGCGTATTTCTGCGCGACGCGAAGCCCGGGCAGGGTCTTGCGTGTGTCGAGCAGCCGCGTGTGCAGGCCGTCGAGGAGTGCTGCGTGGCGCGCGCAACGGGTGGTGATGCCCGAAAGCAACTGCAGGAAGTTGAGCGCCGTCCGTTCGCCCGTCAGCAGCGATCGCGCCGGACCGTCCAGTTCGAACAGAAGTGCACCTGCTGCGACATGCTCGCCGTCCTTGCAGTGCCAGCGCACCGCGACGCCCGGGTCCAGTTGGCGGAACACTTCGTCTACCCATGGCGCACCGCAGATAACGGCGGCCTCCCGCGTGATGATGCGGGCATGGCCTCGCGTACCCGCGGGTACCAGCGCCGCCGTGATGTCTCCGCTGCCGATGTCCTCGGCAAGCGCGGCACGCACGTTCTCGGCCACGGCTAGCGGATCTGGCGGGGCTGTTCCCATGAGGCGGGCTTCCTTCCGGTTTGGCCCGGATTGTAGCAGCGCATGCCTGCACTGCAGTGCGCGGGCTGGAGCAGAGGCGCCGGAATCGGGACCTGGCACACAGCGTTTCCGTGAACGCATCGACCCTCGCGGAGCGCGGGTTTTGGCAAGCTGCGCGTTATGTATACTCCCTTCGCTACACGACGACTTGTTCGCCTGGATGGAGCCGGGCGCATGTGCCGCCCGTCCGGGGTGCCGGGCGACAGGCAGGACTGCCAAGGGGTACCTGTAATGCCAGACTCTCCCGGAGATCCGGACCACGCACTGCGCGAACATGCGCGCAAATCGCTCGGGTTCATGATCGGCTCGTTGCTCACCAACGGTGAGCCATCGCTGGTGGCGCAGGCCCGGCAGGCCCGCAGCAGCGTGGAGCAGTCGCAGTGCTACGACGCGATTCGCGAACTGCGCCTCAAAGGCCGTCCGCTGCAGGAGTTGTTCGTTCTAGGAATCCTTGCGGGATTCGATGAGGCAGGGCAGCCCAGACCAGCCCCGGTCAGGCAGGATCCCCTGCAGCCGCCCCCGCATACCACGGGCCTCGAGTCTCTTGGCGTGCTGAAGGACGCCCACCTCGAGCAACAGATCGCTGTAGAGAACATCGCCAGCCGCGCCACTCACGAACACCGTGAGGCCTTGCTTTCCATCGGGAGGCAATTCGCGCGCCGTTCTGGCAGCCGTCGTGTCGATATCGATTCCTTGCCTCTCGGGCCCCAGAAACTCGCTTCCACATTCATGGAGAGTTGCGCGCGTGCCGGGGTGGAACCGGGCGCGATGCTGCTGCTCTCGCGGCTGTTCACGCGGTTCGTGATCGACGAGCTCGGCCCGTTTTACCAGGAGTGCATCCAGCTCCTGCCGGCCGAACAAGAGGCGCAGGCGATGCCGCTGACAGCGCCCGAGGCGAGCACCGAGCCAACGACGCCCGCCTCCGGTGCGGAAGTGGCAGGGATGGCGCCCGTCGAGCCGGCGCCCGAGGCCGGTTGGGATCCTGCCCGCACGCCGCTGCTCCTGCCGCCGGGCAGGGCGATGGCCATGCCGCGCAGCCAGCTGGACGAAGCGCTCTTCAGCGTGCAGGAGAGCATCCTCGATCCGGCAAATGCCTTCTTTTCCAGCAATCCCAAGGGCGGCGTCCAACTGCTGCGTATCCAGGAGCTGCTGAACGATACGCTGGCCGAGTCCGGCGCCAGTCGGCCGATGTCACTGCCCGCCGATGTGGTGGAAGCCATGGGTCTGGTGCGCCTGCTGTTCGAGCATGCGCTGCGGGACAGCCGTGTCCCGCCTGCCATCCGCCGCATCATGCGGCTTCTGGAAGTACCCTTCCTGCGCCTTGCTCTGCGCGAGCCCGAGATGCTGTCCACCGCAACCCACCCCGCCCGCGTGCTGTTCACGGAAGTGGGCGTGGCCGCTGCGGGGCGTCCGCCGGCGGGTGATCCGGGCAGTGAGGATTTTCCGCGTCTCGTGCAGCTGCTGGTGATGCGTGTGCTGGGTGATTACGAGAAGGACAGCGCCGTGTTTTCGGAGGCGCTGCAGGATCTTCGCCGGTATCTGGCGGTCCACGGTGGCGCATCGGCTGGTGCGGCCGACCCGCAGTCATCAGGCGCCGGGCCTGCGCCTGTGCCTCGTGCCGTAGCGCCCGCGACTGCCCGTGCCCCGGCCTCGCCTGAATTCCAGACCTTGGTGGAGAAAATCCCCCTCGATGGCTGGATCGAGTTGCGCCCGCAGGGCAGTGAGCGCCGGCGTTTGAAGCTGCTTGGCCGTGTGCCGCGCACGGGCCAGTTCATCTTCGGTGACGACAGCGGGCAGAAGGTGGCGGAATGGAGCCGCAGCGATCTCGCCTCGATGATCGAGAACGGCGAGGCCGTGATCATCAAGGAGGGCGGCGCACGGCCGTCCGGTCGGCGCTGAGGCCCGCGCTCGCGTGAGCAGGCGGCCACAGCAGCGCATCGAAGACGGCTGGCTGCGCGGCGCGCGTCGGTTGCCGTCTCCCAATGCCAACGGGAGGCCGGAGGGCTGTCCGGTCGATCTGCTCGTGATCCACAACATCAGCCTGCCGCCCGGCGAGTTCGGCAGCAGCCATGTGGCACAACTCTTTTGCAACACGCTCGATTGCACGGAGCACCCGTGGTTCGAGAGGCTGCGCGGGCTCGAGGTCTCGGCTCACCTGCTGATAGACAGAAGTGGCGCCATCACGCAGTTCGTGCCCTTCCACGCACGCGCCTGGCACGCCGGTGCGTCCGTGTTCGAGGGTCGCGCCAACTGCAACGACTTCAGCATCGGGATCGAGCTCGAGGGTACGGACGAGATGCCCTACACCGATGCGCAGTACGAGGCGCTGGTACCGGTGACGCGCGCTCTGATGCGGGAGTTCCGCGGCATTTCGTTAGGGCGTATCGTAGGGCATTCCGATGTCGCGCCAGGTCGCAAGACCGATCCTGGCGCGGCCTTCGACTGGAACAGGTACCGCAGGGCCCTGCGCTGAGCGCGGCCCCGGGGTGTGCGGAGGGTTCGCGGTGGAATTCCTTGCCTTGATGGTGGCGCTCGGCGTCTACGCCTACCGTGGCGACGGTGCGCCCGTGCAGCACGACGCCTGGCATCGCTCGCTGCGCCAGACGCTTGCGGCGTGGATGTCGGGGCAGGGTCTGGATATCGCCGCCATCGCGCTCCCGGTGCTGTTCCTCGAACTCGCCTACCTGTGGCTCGGTGGTGTTCTGGGCGGCCTGCCGGAGTTCGTTCTGCTGGTGCTGGTGCTTCTGTACTCGCTCGGACGGGGCAATTTGGGTGCTGCGGTGGCGGGCTATCTCGAGCGCTGGAGCCGTGGTGATTTCCAGGCGGCGCATCAGGTGCTGATGGACGATCCGGTGGCGGCCTCGCCCGACACCATCGACAACCCCTCGGCCTTGCACGCGGCAGCACGGCGGCGGCTCTACTACCGCTCCTTCGAGCGGATCTACGCGGTGATGTTCTGGTTCGTGATCGGCGGGCCGGCCGCGGCTTTCGCATACAGGCTCGCGTGGCTGCAGGAGGCGGATGACGCTGCCAAGGGCGCCTCCTCGTTCACGGGGCGTCTGCCCTTGCGCGACTGGCTGGAGTGGATTCCCGCGCGGCTGCTCGCGCTAGGCTTCGCTCTCGTCGGTGACTTCGATGCCTGCCTGCGCGCGTGGCGCGGCCTGTTCTCCGGTGCCGCGCCAGCCCCGGTCGAGGTGCTCGAATCCTGCGGCAAGGCAGCCTTGGGCCTGCGTGACGACCCTGACGGAGAAACCCGCGAACAGCTCGTCGCTCGCGGCGCCGCAGAGATAGACGCCGTGCAGGTCCTGCACCGGCGCACGCTGGTGGTGTGGCTGGTGGTGGTCGCCTTCCTCGTGATCGCCTGAGCGCGTTCTCAGCGCTTGAGTTGCTGCTGCCAGAGCACTTCCTGTCCGCCGTCACGGCGTGCCAGCACCCTCGCCGTCACGAAGAGCAGATCCGACAGCCGGTTGAGGTATTGCAGTGCGGGCGTGTTGACCTTCTCGCTCACGCCCAGCGTGACCAGGTCGCGCTCGGCGCGCCTGCACACCGTGCGCGCGAGATGACACACAGCCGCCGCGCGGTTGCCGCCGGGCAGCACGAAATTCTTGAGCGGTGGCAGGTCTTCGTTCAGTTCGTCCGTGCGTTCTTCCAGCCACTCCACGCGGTCAGCCGTGACCAGCGCGGCGCCGGGGATGGAGAGTTCGCCGCCGAGATCGAAGAGATCGTGCTGGATGCGGACGTAGACGGCGCTCACCGGATCGGCACCGGCGAGTTCGGCGATCATCATGCCGATGATGGAGTTGGTCTCGTCGATCGATCCCATGGCGCGGACCCGAGCGCAGTCTTTGCCGACGCGGCTGCCGTCCGACAGCCCCGTGGTGCCATCATCGCCCGTGCGTGTGTAGATCTTCGTCAGGCGATGTCCCATCTGTGTGTCTCCGTGCAGGAAAGCGGCTGTTTTGGGGGCTCCGCACCGTATCGGTGAGGTTCCGGGGTGTCAAATGCCAGGGCGCAGCGGCTGCCCGTCATCGGCGGCGTTTCGGGTGGTCTG
>JBILEG010000205.1:0-6369 GCA_044352225.1 Pseudomonadales bacterium
CGTGTAACTGCTGGCGGCGGCGGCCTGTACGGCGGTCAGGAAGCGCGTGTAGTTCGGGTCCTGCACCTCTGTGATCAGACGCTGCTGCTCGATCAGTTGCTTGAACTCGTCGCCGCCGGAATCGCGCTCCAGGGCATCGATCTTGGTGCGCGTGGCAACGATGGCCTCGTGGGCCTCTCTGATCGGCGCGTAGAGACGGCGCGATTCCTCGTCCGAAATGAAATCGCGCTCGTAGCGCGAGAGCGCAGCGACGACTTTCTCTTCCAGAGCCGCAATGTCAGCCTTCAGCGCCTGAGCCTCTTCGGGCAGGGCCTCGAGCAGAAGGCTGCGGTCGAGTTGCTGGCGCTGCACCTGAGCCGCGACCTCACCCAGCAGCACCACACTGGGCAGCGCCTCGTCTGCGAGCCCGCCCACGCTGCTGCGCAGCGAGGCGATGCGCACCAGCGCGAGCGCGCTGATCAGGACGAGCATCAGGAGCAGGACACCCAGCCCTGCAGTGATGCGTCGCGTGATGGTCCAGGTGGTGCTGTTCATGGCGTCTCCGGGCCGCGTGCGGCCGCTGTGGAGGTGAAGGCGGGCAACGTGACGCTGCCCTCCGTGACAAGGATGTTCTGCATCTGCAGCAAGGTGAAACTGCGCTCGGCCGTGGAGCCCACGCCGAGCAGGTAGGCCGACTCCACCGCACCCGCAAAATCCGGGGGCGGGTTCAGCTGGGACTCGCCGAGCATCACCACGTCGTCGACGCCGTCGACGATGGTGCCGATCGCAGCGAGATGACGACTGGCGCCCTGCATGTCGAAGAACACGATGCAGGCGCGGTCCGTGTACTCCACCTCCGCCATGCCGAACTTCGCGCGAAGATCGAATACCGGAAGCACGTTGCCGCGCAGGTTGACCACGCCGCGCACGTGCGGCGGCATGAGCGGCACCACGGTGACAGGGCACATGCGGACCACCTCGCGCACCGCGCGGATGGGCACGCCGTAGTGCGAGGCGCCAAGATGGAACGTGAGATAGCGCCCGGGGCGCAGTCCGGTGAGCGCGATCATGACAGCGCTGCCTGGAACGGACGCGAGACGATGCCCGGCGCCTGCGCACGCGGCGCACGCAGCAGGGATTCCACGTCGAGGATCAGCCCCACGGACCCGTCGCCCAGAATGGCGCCGCCGGAGACCAGTGTCTGCGTGGCAAAGGCGTCTCCCATGTTCTTGATGATCACTTCCTGCTTGCCGAGGATCTCGTCTGCCAGCAGCGCAACCACCACCGTACCGGACTCCACGATGATCAGTATGCCCTCCTCCGGGCGGCTGACGCGCGCTGGTCGCTGCAATGCCCCCCCGAGCCGCAGCATGGGCAAGGAATGGCCACGCACTTCCACCATCTCGCCGTGCTCGTGCACGGTCGTCACCTGGCCGGGGCGCGGGCGGAAGGTCTCGCGCACCGAGAGCGAGGGGATGATGAACCTCTGCCCGCCAAGGCCAACCAGGAGCCCGTCGATCAAGGCAAGCGTGAGTGGCAGCCGGATCGTGAAGCAGGCGCCCGCGCCGGGCGTGGAGGCGATGTCCACGTGCCCGCGCAGCGCCTCGATGTGTCCGCGCACCACGTCCATTCCCACGCCACGCCCGGAGATATCGGTGACGGTCTCGGCCGTCGAGAGACCGGGCAGGAAAATCAGCTCCAGCGCTTCCTGGTTCCCGACTCGGGCATCGGGCGCGATCAGGTTTTTCTGGATGGCCTTGGCAACGAGCCGCGCGGGATCGAGGCCACGACCATCGTCGCTCACGCGCACCACGATGCCGCCGTGGCGATGGAAGGCCGAGAGTTCGATAGTGCCCGTGGCGTCCTTGCCGGCCGCGAGGCGCTCGGCAGGCGGCTCGATGCCGTGATCCACCGCGTTGCGGATCATGTGGATCAGCGGGTCTGCGAGCCTGTCCACGAGTTGGCGGTCGAGGTCGGTGTCCTCGCCCTTCAGCACCAGCCGCACCTGCTTGCCCTGCGCGCCGGCCACGTCGCGCACGAGGCGGGTCATTTTCCGGAACAGCCCGCCCACCGGCACCATCCGCAAGGACAGCGCGTTGTGCTGCAGGCCGCGCGTGATGCGCGAGAGTTTGCGCACGGCATGCGCGAGCTCCAGATTCGGCGAGCCGCGCACATCGGGGCTCTCGAGTACAAAGGACTGCGCCACCACCAGTTCGCCGACCAGATTCACCAGATCGTCGAGTTTGGCGGCGTCGAGGCGGACGAAGCTGTCGGCAACGGCCTGATCGCGCGCCGGGGCTTTGCCGCCAGCGGTGGGCGCGACCGGGGCTGCGTCGGGCGAGGTGCCTGCGCCAGCGGGTGCATCACCATCACCCGCTGCGTCCTGCGTGCCTGGCGCCGCAGGCGCGGCGACGGGAGCCTCGCCACGGAGCGCCGCCCTCACCAGCGCAAGCACGGCAGCCGCCGGCACGGGGATGGGCTCTGGCGGTTCCACGCCGGACACCTGCGCACCCACTCGGCGGGTGCACTCGGCGAGCACGTCGGCGCCGGCCAGGATGGCGTCGATCACCGCGCGCGTCACGGCGGCCTCGCCGCTGCGCACCAGTTCCAGCAGCGATTCCAGTTCGTGCGCGAAATCGCGCAGTGCATCGAGTTGCAGGAATCCGGCACTGCCCTTGAAGGTGTGGAAGGCGCGGAAGATCGCGTTGATCGCGTCGGCGGCGCCGGGGTTCTGCTCCAGCGTGAGGACGGCCTGCTCCACGGAGCGCAGCAATTCCAGGGATTCGCTGTGGAACTCGCGCAGCAGTTCCAGATCACCGGGGAGCGAGAGGCGCATGGTGGCTGCGCCGGCCTCGACGGGCATTGCTGCGATGCGCGGTTCGGGCGCGGGCACTGCGGCTGCCTTCACCGCGTCGGACTCGCCCGGCAGCGACGACTCATGCACGGGAGCAACGGACAACGCCGCAGAGGCCACAGCAGTCTCCATGACGGAAGACGGCAGCGTTGGCGACTCCGCACCGGTCGCGGCGGACATCAGGCAGTCGATGGCCCAGCCGTGCCAATCGTGCAGGCGCTGCAGCGTGAGCTCGTCGAAGGTGGCGCTGCCGTCGATCGCCGCGTCGATCCAGGCGCGCGGCAGTGCCAGGGCATCACGGAAGGCGGGTGGCAGGAACTGCCCGGGCAACTGCTCGAGGTCCATCAGCAGCGCGTTCACCGGCAACAGGCCGGCCTCTGAACCGGGCTCGGCAAAAGCGAGTTCCTCGGCGATGCGCGCAAGGACCTCGGCCACTGCCTCGAGGAGTTCGTCGTGTGTGCTCACGGGGATCCGGTCCGCCTCTGGGCCGCGGGTTGCGGGGCAACTGCCCACGCCATCGACGAGCTTAGACCCTTTGCCGCGATCTCGCCCGCCGGCATGACGGAGAGGCGAGCCGGTGCGCCTGACAACGCGAAGCCCTGCGGGTTAGACTCGATGCCGCCCGCCCGGCCACGGGCAGCGCGTCTGCCCAATCGCTGCCGGCACCGAGGAAAACACCATGATCCGCGCCACGCTGAGCCTCGTGCTCCTCGCGCTCGCTCTGCCACTCGCGGCTGCCGCAGACCCGCAGACGCTGCGTATCCTCACGTGGACCGACTACATCCCCGCCGACCTCGCGGAGGATTTCCGCAAGGAAACGGGCATCCGGATCGACGTAACGCTCACCAACAACGAGGACATCATCTCGCGGCTTCGCGCCTCCAACGGCGCAGGCTTCGACCTGGTGCATCCCTCGCACGACCGCGTTGCCGGCGCGCAGGAGCAATACGGCATCTACAAGCCGCTCGATATGCGCCGGATAGAGACCGATCGCTTCCTGCCCGAGATGCTGGAAGCGACCCGCAAGAACACCACCGTAGGCGGCGAAGTCTACGGCGTGCCCTACCTCTGGGGCACAGAGGGTCTCACCGTCAACATGCGCCGCGCCCGCGTCAGCGATTACACCGACCTGTGCAGCCCGGAACTCAAGGGCAAGACCGCCATCCGCTCCGTGCGACCCGTGCTGATTGCCTTCGCCTTCGCCTACGGCGAGGACCCCTTCGCGCTCTACGCCAACCCGACCGCCTACGCCGCCATGGCCAACCGCGTGGTCGACCGGCTGATCGAGTGCATGCCGAACATCGGGCTGGTGTTCAGCGGCGAGAAAGAAGCACAGGACGCCTTCCGCTCCGGCGCGGTAACGGCCGCGATGTTCTGGGACGCACCCTCCTGGGCGCTGAACCGCGAGGCCGCACCGGTGCGCTACATCGCGCCAAAGTCAGGCATGCTGGGCTGGATCGTGGCCTCCTCGATTCCCGCCCGCGGCGGGAATGACGATGCCGCCTACAAGTGGATCAACTTCGCCGGGCGCCCCGAGAACGCCGCTCGCATCACCAAGGCGGTGGGCAACTTCAGCGCCGCACGCGGCACGCTGAAACTGGTGGATCCCAAACTCAAAGCGCAGCTCTACCGCACTTTCCCGAACGGCTTCGTGAACATCCACTGGTACGAGAACGTGCCTGCGGGCATCGAGGACGCCGAGGCGCCGGCGCTGGCGCGGCTGAAGGCAGCCGCTGCGGCAACGCGCTGAGAACCGGCTGAACCGCGGTTTGCGATGGCACAGGCCGCAGGTACGACCGGGAGCGGGTTCTCACCCGCTTACGTCAATTACGTCATCGCGCTGATCTTCCTCGTCTCGGCCATCAACGTCTGCGACCGCACCATCGTCGCGGTGCTGGTGGACGACATCCGCGCCGAACTCGCGCTGGACGACCGTCAGATGGGCGTGGTGATGGGCTTCGCGTTCTCGGTCACCTACCTGCTCGCATCGGTGCCTATTGCACGCCTGGCGGACCGCGGCCGTCGCGCGCCCATCGTGGCCACGGCGCTCTTTGCATGGAGCCTGATGACCGCCGCGAGCGGCATGGTGCAGAACTATCTGCAGTTACTGCTGGCGCGCATGGGCGTAGGCCTGGGCGAAGCCGGCGGAAGCCCGCCCTGTCATTCGCTGCTGATGGACTACGTGCCCGCGGAACGCCGCGCACGCGCCATGTCGTGGCTGCCCATCGGCGCGCTGATCGGCGTGGGCGGCGGGATGTATTACGGGGGCTGGGCCAGCGAGCAGTTCGGTTGGCGGCTCGCACTGATCTCCGTCGGCATACCCGGCTGCCTGCTCGCACTGTTGTTCCTGGGTACGGTGAAGGAACCCCCGCGCCGTATCGCGGACGCCTCTGCCGCGACGCTTTCAACCGACACCCTGGCTGAGGTCCTGCTTGGCCTGCTGCGCAGTCCTGCGTTCCGCTGGCTGATGGTGGCGAGCAGCATCGCCATGACGGCCGGGATGGCACGCACCTTCTGGGAGCCCACGCTGCTGCGCCGCGTCTACGGGCTGGGGCCCGCCGACGCCGGCGCTACCTACCTGCTGATTTCCACATTGCCCTCCGCGCTGGGCACCTGGCTCGGCGCGCTCATCGCCGATCGCCTGAGCGCGCGCGATCGCCGCTGGTATGCGTGGGTGCCTGCCATCGGTTCGGCCGCGCTGGTGCCCTTCGCGGTCGGTTTTTACCTGTTGCCGGTGGAGTTGCAGGTCGCGGGCGTGCGCGTTGGCTTCGTCATGGCCGTCATGGCATCGCTGCTCTCGGGTGCATGGTCCGCACCCGTGATGGCAACAGCACAGGTGCTGGTACCTCCGCAGGCACGCGCCGTCTCTGCCGCCGTCTGGACGACCGTTGCGGGTTTCGTGGGGGGCAGTCTGGGGCCGCTGCTGATCGGTGACCTGAACATGCGACTGCAGCCTGTGGCCGGCGCGGAATCGGTGCGCTGGTCGCTGGCGATGGTGGCCGTGGTGCCCGTGCTGGCCGCGATCGCCTTCGCGCGACTTGCGCGGTGGATGCCATCGGCCGTTTGCGTGAGGCGGCCCGAAGAGACCCCGTGACATACTCGCTCCGGCATCATGTGGAGGGGGCTCGCCGTTCCACGCACGCCGGCCTCGACAGAAGGAACCTGCCATGAGTTTCGCCACACACGCCCTCCCCGGCGACATCGGCATCGCGATCACCGGCCTTTCCTCCGTATCCCTGCAAGACCCTGCCACTGCGGCCGCCCTTCGCGAGACGTGGATCGCTCACGGCATCGTGCTGTTCCGGCGCATGGCGGATTCCCCCGAGGCGCTGCTCGCGCTCAGCCGGTGTTTCGGCGAACTGGAAGTGCACCCCATCCCGCGCTTCCGGCTCGAGGGCCATCCCGAACTCATCCTGCTCACCAACAAGGACGGCCCCACCGGCCCGGTCTACGACTTCGACGGCGAGCACATCCACGGGCGCATCCCGTGGCACACCGACCTCGCCTTCGCCACCACACCGAACGCGGGTGCGCTG
>JBILEG010000206.1:0-6357 GCA_044352225.1 Pseudomonadales bacterium
CTACAGCGTGGACGGCGGCGTGGGCTGGGACGACGAACAGCTCTGCGGCATGGACGCTGTCATCACGGGCTGGCGCAAGCTGGTCTCGCGCCACAACCGCGGCATACAGACCCCGCAAACACACCCGAGCCCACGGCTGGGCTGAGCGCTCGCCGTGGGTTTCCGGGCTGCGCTGCACTTCGAGGACGGGGTGCAGCACGAGGTCGACGTCGCACCGGGTCAGACGCTGCTGGACGCCGCGCTCGCGGCGGGTCTGAACCTCGCGCACCAGTGCCGCTCGGGCAGTTGTGCTTCCTGCATCTGCACCCTGATCGCGGGCGAGGCCCACAACGTTCCGGGGCGCGCAAGTGCGCTGCTGCGCAGCGAGATAGACGCCGGCATGCGGCTCGCGTGCTCGCTGCTGCCGCAGGCCGATGTCAGCGTGCGTTTCGCCTACGGCTCGCGTCTCGCGGAAGGCGAGGCCGCCCTGAACTGCGATGCGGTGGTCGCAGGCCTTCGCCAACTCTCTTCCGACGTATGGGAAGTCAGCATTGAACCCGAGGAGCATCTCGGCGCATTGCCGGGGCAATACCTGCGCCTCCAGGTCCCCGGCACGCAGACGTGGCGCTCCTATTCGATATCGTCAGGGCCCGATACGCCGGATCGGCTGTCGCTGGTGGTGAAGATCCACCCGCAGGGTGTAATGGGCACATACCTGACCGAGCGCGCACGTGTGGGTGACGCCTGCCGCGTGGAGGGCCCCTTCGGCGCCTTCACGCTCGGCAACTGGAAAGGCCCGCACGTGTTCATCGCCGGCGGCACGGGGCTGGGGCCGATCCTGCCGATGATCGATCAGTTGCGAGAGCGCCCCGGCCGCACGCCGCACACCGTCGTCGCCTTCGCCTGCTCGCGCGAAGAGAGCCTCTTCCACCTGGACGAACTCTCCCTGCGCCAGGACTGGATGGCACGACTCGATGTGCGGGTGGGCGTCTCGCGCCCCTCGCCGGCGTGGCAGGGCCTTGTCGGAAATCCTCTCTCGCTGCTGGAAGACGCCGCCTTCACGCCCGACAGCATCGTGTACGTGTGCGGCGCTCCCGGCCTGATCGAAGCCACGCGGGAGCGCTGCGTGAGCCTGGGGATATCGCCCGACAGGGTGCGGGCCGAGCAATACCTCCCAGCCCCCGACACCGACTGACACCGTTTTCAACGCCCTACGGAGCACCAGATGGAATTCACCTTCGAGAACACCTCGCGCCGCGTCGAGATCGCCCCCGGAAAAAGCCTGCACTACCACGAGGCAGGCACGGGCTTCCCGGTGGTCTGCCTGCACGGTGGCGGGCCCGGCGCCTCGGGCTGGGCCAATTACAGCCGCAATATCGCCGCGCTGGCGCAGCACTTCCGCGTACTGGCTTTCGACCTGCCGCAATTCGGCGGGAGCTTCAAGGCAGCCTTCGGGGAGGAGCTCTATCCCGCCTTCGCCCGCGTGATCGATACCGCGCTGGGCGTGCTCGGCATCGAGCGCGCGCACTTCGTGGGGAACTCGATGGGCGGCGCGGTGTCCTGCTTCGTCGCGCATTTCAACCCCTCGCGCGTGGAGCGTCTGGTGCTGATGGGTCCGGGTGGCGTCTTCGGCAGCATCCTGCAGCCCACGCCCACCGACGCACACGCGGAACTCTTCGCCTACTACAACCCCGGCCCGCCCACCAAGGACAAGCTGCGCAAGCTCTTCAACAGTTTTCTCTATGACCCCTCGATGCTCACCGAGGAGCTGCTGGAGATGCGCTACCAGTCCAGCATCGACCCGGAGATCCTGACCGCGATGTCCGGCTACGGGATACAGCGGCTGGGGGATGTGCGCCCGATACTGCCCGGGATCCAGCAGAAAGCGCTGGTGATCTGGGGGCTCGAAGACCGCATCCTCACGCTGGACACGCCGCTCACCTTCGCGAAACTGCTGCCCTCCTGCGAGCTGATCATGTACCCGAAGACCGGGCACTGGGTGCAGTGGGAGCGCGCCGCAGACTTCAACCGCGCGGCGACGGAATTCCTCCTGCGCGACTGAGCATGGCTGCCGGAGCCCACCCGCCCACGATCATCGCGCGCAGCTCGGCGCAGGGCGCGAGCGTTGCGGAATTGCTCGAGGCTGGCTTCCCCGGCGATGCCTTTTTCCACGACGGCAGGCAGTGGCAGCCGTGGACTGCAAGCTGCACGGCAACGCCGCAACGGCTTGCCGTTCGGCGTTACGCCTCGGACGCGGATGCGCGCCTGTTCTGCATGCTGGCGCCGGATGCGCTGCTGGAACTCGAATTGAGCGATTCGCGCATCGGCGACGAGGGCCTTGCCTGCATCGCCGCGCTGGATGGCCTGAAGAGCCTGCTGCTGGAAGGGCTGGATATCAGTGTCGAGGGCCTGGACGCACTGTCGGGGCTCGAGGCACTCGAGCGACTCAGCCTTGCACGAAGCGGTCTCTCGGGCACGGGCATCGGCGATCGGGTGGCTCGATTCACCCGTCTGGAACACCTGAACCTTTATCGCACACCGGCAGACGATGCAGAACTAGAGGCAATCGCAGGACTGGCATCGCTGCGCTATCTGAACCTGAGTGTCACCACCGTGACGGACGGGGGTCTGGGCAGCTTGCACGCCCTGCAGGGCCTTCAGGAACTCAATCTGTCGGGAAGCCTCGCCGGCGACGGGGCGACAGGGGCGCTGAAGGGCCTGCAGGCCTTGCACACGCTGCGCCTGACCGGCACTTCGCTCACAGATGCCGGGTTGCACGGAATCCACGCGCTTCCCTCGCTCACGGTGCTCGACATCTCGATGAACGGCATCGGCGACGAAGGCGTGCGCACGCTCTGCGGCTTGCCTGCGCTGCGGGAACTGAACATCGACCGCACACGCGTCTCGGGCGAGGGGCTGAAAGAGATCGCACGCGGGCTGCAACTGCGCAGGCTGATCGCCAGCCGTCTCCGATGTGCGCAGGACGGTCTGGCTGCGCTATCGGGCATGGAATCGCTGGAAGAACTCGGGCTGCGGGCCACGCCGGTTTCCGCGCCGACGTTGGAAAGCCTTGCAACGCTGCCGCGGCTTCAAACCCTCGATCTGCGCGACACGCCGCTGGAGCCCGCGGCAGGCGTCGCGCTGGGGCGCATGCGGGGGCTGCGCGAACTGAGGCTCTGGGGAACGCGCCTGGGGCCGCGCAGCATCGAGGCACTCGCGCCGCTCACAGGTCTCCGGCTACTGCAGTTGCCGGCACGGTCCGTCGATGACCGCAGCCTGGAAGCGCTGTCCGCGTTGACATCGGTGAGCGTGCTGTTCCTGACCGGCTGCGCGCTGACAGATGCCGCCGCAAAGGCCCTGGCGCACATGCGCGCGCTCGAGGTGCTGTACCTCGCGGACACCGGCATGGGTGATGAAGGTGTTGCGGCGATCGCAACGCTGCCTGCTCTGCGGGTGCTCGATATGGCACGTTGCCGTGTGAGCGATGCGGCTCTCGCGGCGCTTACGGGCACTGTTTCGCTAGGCGTACTCGATCTGCGCGGCACCGCTGTCACGGACGCAGGCCTCGGGCATCTGCGTGCCTGCCCGCACCTCAGCAACCTGTTCCTTTCCGGCACGGCTGTGCGCGGCACGGGGCTCATCGGTTTCCCGGCGCTGCGGGTGCTGGATCTCTCGGGAACACAGGTCGACGACGCGGCGCTGCGCGTGATCGGGACGCTGGTCACGCTGGAGCGGCTGGGCCTGGCCGACACCGCCGTGAGCGACGCTGGCGTGCCCGCCCTCGCGGGCCTCGGGAATCTCGAACGCCTGCGCATCGCGGGCTCCGGGGTGAGTGCCGCAGGACTTGATTCGCTTGCCGGATTGCGCTGGCTGCAGAAGACATGGATCGCCGACGACACAGCGAAGGAAAGACCGGGCTGAGTTCCGCCTGTAACAGCTTTGTCACCGCGATAGACGAGCTGCTGCCACATGTGCTCATGGTACGGGTCAAGCTCTCGCGGGCGGTGTTGGCTCAGGTGTAGCGGGTCGAGCCCCAGCGCTCCTTCGCTTCCGCCAGACGACGCCGGCTCACTGCCACCTGCTGCCCGTCTTTCAGCAGCACGACCCAACTCCCTCGCACGGACTTCAGTTGCTTCACGTGACGGTCGGCGATCCACTCGCCGCGCCGGACCTCGAGCCCCTGCCCACCTAACAGACCGATGACCCGGTGCATGGGCCCCGGGACCGTGGTCATGCCCTCGGGGCTGTAGAGATGCACGTACTGCAGATCGGCCGTGACGCGCAGCACCCCACCGCGCACAGCGATCGGCAGCAGGCCGTGATGGGGATGCTCCGGCGTCTCGACCGGGGTGTCTGCCGGGGATCCACCAGCAGGCACTGGCGCGTCGCCGGCCACGGCCTCGGTCCAAGGCCCGATTGCCGTCGATCCATCAGTGAAGACCTCCTCCCGCTCGTGCTCCGCCGGGAAGACGGGCGGCAGCGATTCGCTCGCCGAGAGCCAGGCCGGCAGGCTCGCAATCATGCAGCTCAAGAACACCGGCAAGGCGCTGGCCAACCACTCCTCGATGATCAATGAGAACCCGAAGGGCTCGGTTTCGGGAAGCGAGAACAGTACGTCGATCAGTATCGATGACGGCAGGAACAGCAACGTGGCGAGCAAGCATGAAGCCAGGAGAAGGCGCCGGCTGAGTCGGTCATGACCCGATACGAGCAGCCATTGACTGAGCCACCAGGAAAGGAAGGTCGCAGCCGCGGTCGCCAGCCAGAACGCATAACGCAGCACCACGCCATGCCCCGCCATCGGACCGGCCTCCAGATTGGCGAGCGTAAGCCCGATGAACAGGAACACCGCCGCCGCGAAAAGGCTCCATCGCTGCATCAGGACCGAGAGTCTCATCACCGGAATTCCAACTGCGTAGCGCCGCGCCATTGGTGCGCCACATCAACCGCTCATGCCGATGCAGCACCGCTCGTAAGGCGAAGTATACGAGCGGCTCCCTTCGCCCTCCATGCTCGCCTCCCGACGGTATCTGCGGCGCACCGTCCGCCGCAACTCTGCAGGGGAGTATGACTATGAATCGGATCTCTGGGCGCTGCGTGGGCACCTTGGCGGTGATGGCATCGCTGTCTGTGGCGGGCCACACCCTCGCCGATGAAAGCACCGGGGAGGCGCTGGTGCCGTTGCCGTCGGTCCTCGACTTCACCCAAGGCGGCGGGTTTGGCATCGCACTCGGGGGCAGCGTGGAGTACGAGGCGGCCTATGACGGATCGGACGAGACCGAACTGGAGGTCGCGCCGGCCGGGGGGGTCCACTACCGACAGGGCAATCATCTCTTTTTCTGGGAAGGCTACGAACTCGGATGGCGGGGCCGGCTCGCCGACACCTGGCTGGTGCAGGCCGGCGTACGCGACGAGGAGGGGCTGGACCCGGACGATTCGGAGGACGGCAATCTCGACGGCATCGAGCCGCGCGACTCGCACGTGGTCGGGTTCCTGGAGGTACGCCGCGGATTCGGAGACGATTGGCGCAACTGGGTCGCCGCCCGGGTCATGGGCGGGGCGAGCGACTTCGGCGTGCTCGGCGTGCTCGCGGCCGGCCACCGCTTCGGAGAGCAGGTCGACGGCACCGGCACGGAGATCTACGGCTTCCTCACGTTCGGCACCGAGGATTTCATCAACAAGGACTTCGGCCTGAGCGAGGCCGACGCGCTGGGCTCGGGATTGCCCCGGACCACGCTGGATGGCGGCTATCGCTCGGCGGGCATCCAGATCGTGCATCGCCGATACCTGACCCGCAATCTCCATGCGATCGCGCAGGCAGGCGCCGAGCTCTACTCCGGCGATATCGGCGACAGCCCGATCGCACGCGAGGACTACGAGTTCGAACTGTCGCTGGCTCTTGTCTGGCACTTCGGCAGATAGCTCGTTGCGCCGTGCAGTTTCCGTCTGACTGCATCCCGGAATCTCCCCGCCGGGATCGCAGTCCCGGCTGATCGCGGTGCATGGTGAACTCTCGGTGCTTGCGTCGACGTAGAACCTGCACGCCCACGTCTTCCCTGAGAGCCCCGCCCATGACCGCACCCATCCGACTGTTGCGCGCCGGCTGCATGGCACTGGGGCTGATGCTCCTGTCTGCCTGCACCGGCATCGACCCCGCACGCTATGCCGCCGAACAGCCCGCGCTGGACATGCGGCAATTCTTCAACGGCACCCTCGACGGCTACGGCATGGTGCGCAACCGCGCGGGCGAGGTGACGCGCCGCTTTGTGGTCGTCATCAAGGCCAGCTGGGCGGGCGAGGTGCTGACGCTGGACGAGGACTTCGTGTGGAGCGACGGCGAGACGGAAAAGCGCATCTGGACGATCCGGCAACGGCCCG
>JBILEG010000207.1:0-6325 GCA_044352225.1 Pseudomonadales bacterium
CCCGGGCGGGAGATTTCTCCGCCCCCGCGTTCTGGCAGAAACTCGCCAGATTTGCGGTTACCGCGGGGCGTGAGTTGGTCGAGAAGGCTCTCTGGCTCTACTACGCGGCCGAGCGGCCCGATGTCCCCCGGTGGGCCAAGCTCACGATGTGGGGTGCGCTCGCCTACTTCGTCATGCCGGTCGATGCCATCCCCGATCTGCTGCCCGGCGTGGGCTACGTTGATGATCTCGGCGCCCTGGCGGCTGCCCTTGCCACGGTGGCGGGCTATGTGGACGAGGACGTCAAGGCCCGCGCGCGCGAGCGTCTGTCGGCGTGGTTTGGTCCCTCCCTGAACTGAGATACGCATATGCACCCTTCACTGCATGCACGGAACCACCCGGAGCGCACCGCGTTCATCTTTGCGGGTAGCGGCGTCTCGGTCAGCTACGGTGAACTCGAGGAACGCAGCCTTCGCTGCGCGCAGATGCTGCGCGCGCTCGGCTTGCGCAATGGCGATGGCATCGCCATCTGCATGGACAACAACCCGTGGTACTTCGAGCTGTGCTGGGCGGCGCAGCGCAGTGGCCTGTACTACACGGCGATCTCCAGCAAGCTCACGGCACCCGAAGTCGAGTACATCGTGCGTGACGCCGGCGCGCGGGTGCTGTTCCTGTCGCTCTCGCAGCGCGGGATGGCGCAGGAACTCGCAGCCGGTTTGCAGGGCGTAGCCGAGCTTTTCGCCGTTGATGCCCATATCGAGGGTTGCCGCGACTACGCGCACGAGAGCGCGTCCTTCGGAGCGGAGCCGCTTGCGGATGCCACGGCCGGTGCGGATTTCCTGTATTCATCGGGCACCACCGGTCGCCCCAAAGGCATCCGTGTGGCACTGAGCGGCGAGGCGCCTGACGCGGTCTCTCCTCTCACGGGGCTGCTCGCACATCTTTACGGTTTCGATTCCGGGACGGTGTATCTGTCCCCGGCACCGCTCTATCACGCCGCACCGCTGCGTTTTTCGATGACGGTGCACCGCTTCGGTGGCACGGTGGTGGTGATGGAGCGTTTCGATGCCGCGCAGTCGCTGGCGCTGATCGAAAAGTACCGCATCACCCATTCGCAGTGGGTGCCGACCATGTTCGTGCGCATGCTCAAACTCCCCGATGCCGAGCGCCTCGCGCATGACCTGTCGAGTCACCGTTGTGCGATACACGCAGCCGCTCCGTGCCCGAAGGACGTGAAGCAACGCATGATCGACTGGTGGGGCCCGATCATCATCGAGTACTACGCGGGCAGCGAAGGCAACGGGCTGTGCACCATCCGCAGCGAGGAGTGGCTCGCTCACCCGGGCTCGGTGGGTCGGCCGGTCTTCGGGGTTCCCCATGTGCTCGACGACGATGGCAACGAGTTGGCTGCGGGGCGGGAGGGGGCGATCTTCTTCAGCGGCGGTGTCGAGTTCGTCTACCACAATGATCCCGAAAAGACGGCCGCATCGCGCAGCGCCGCAGGGTGGACCACGCTCGGCGACATCGGATACCTCGACGCGGAAGGCTATCTCTACCTGACCGACCGCAAGGCCAACATGATCATTTCCGGTGGCGTGAACATCTACCCGCAGGAAACAGAGAACCTGCTCGTGATGCACCCCGCAGTGATGGATGTGGCCGTGTTCGGGGTGCCTGACGAGGACTTCGGCGAGTCGGTGAAGGCCGTGGTCCAACCCGTGGACATGAGCGCCGCGGGCCCTGATCTCGAGCGCGAACTGATCGCCTGGTGCAGGGAGCGGCTCTCCCACATCAAGTGCCCGAAGAGCATCGACTTTGAAGCAGAGCTTCCGCGGCATCCCACCGGCAAGCTCTACAAGCGCCTGTTGCGCGACCGTTACTGGGGCAAGCAAGGCTCCCGCATCGTCTGAACGAGGACTCTCCCATGCTGTATGTCGATGCCAGCCTGCTGGTCGATAATCCCCTTGATGCAGGCCCCGTGGCACTCGGCATCGAAGAAGCCGGCTACGATGGCGCTTATACCTTCGAGGGACGTCACGATCCCTTCATGCCGCTGCTGGCGGCGGCAGCCAGTACCACGCGCCTGCAACTCTCGACGGGTATCGCAGTGGCGCTGGCCCGCAATCCCATGCTGCTCGCGAACCTCGGCTACGATCTGCAACTCGCCTCCCGCGGCAGGTTCGTGCTGGGGCTGGGATCACAGATCCGCCCGCACATCGAGAAGCGCTTCAGTGCCACCTGGTCGCACCCGGCGGCACGGATGCGCGAGACGGTGCTGGCGATCCGCGCGATCTGGGACTGCTGGCAGGAGGGCAAAGCGCTCGACTTCAGGGGGGAGTTCTACACCCACACCCTGATGACGCCGTTTTTCAACCCGGGCCCTAACCCGCACGGGCTGCCCGCCATTCATCTCGCGGGCGTAGGGCCCGCGATGACCGAGATGGCGGGCGAGGTGGGCGACGGTTTTCTCGTTCACCCTTTCAACACGCCCGATTTCGTCGCGCAGGATCTCCTGCCGGCACTCGCGCGCGGCCGTGCCCGCGATGGCGCTCGTGCCCGGCCCATCGATATCTCCTGTCAGGTGATCGTTGCCACCGGTGACACGCCCGAGGAGCGCGCCGCCAGCCTGCAGATGGCCCGTGCTCAGGTATCGTTCTATGCCTCTACGCCTGCCTACGCGCCGGTGCTGGAGCGGCACGGCTGGGCCGATCTGCAGCCGCAGTTGAACCTGCTGTCCAAGCAAGGGCGCTGGCAGGAGATGTCGGCGCTTCTCAGTGACGAGTTGCTCGATGCCGTGGTGGTGCAGGGGGATCCGGAGTCCGCGGGTGCCGCCATCCGTGCGCGCTGCGGCAGCTGGTGCACGCGCGTGAGTCCGGTGGTGTACGGCGGTGACGCGGCAGTGCCGGCCCGGCTGGTACGGGCCATCAAAGGCGGCTGAGGATGGCGTGCCGCTCCGCGGAGGAACAACCGCGCTTGCACCACGTGCAGGTCGGCGCCCAGTCCCTTGCACTCTGGGAGTGGAGCGGGGAGGGCGATCCACTGCTGCTGGTGCATGCGACAGGGTTTCATGCGCGCTGCTGGGATGCCATCGCGCGGCGGCTGCCCGGGCGCCGGATCTTCGCGCTCGATCAGGCCAGTCACGGTCAGAGTGCGCCCAAGCCGCCCCCCTACGAGGCCGCGCTGTTCGGTGAAGACCTTGCTGGCGTGGTGCGCGCAATGTCGCTCCGGAACGTCACGGGCGTGGGGCATTCGATGGGTGGGCATGCGATGGTGGTGGCGGCTGCGCGGGAGCCGGGTGCGTTCGCAGGGCTGCTGCTGCTGGATCCTGTGATCGTGGATCCGGAACTGGCCGCCGGGGTGTTTGACACCATGACGGCGGCGGAGCACCCCGTCGGGCGGCGCCGCAACCGCTGGCCGTCTGCGGCCCGTATGGCCGAGAGCTTTGCCGGGCGCGAGCCTTATTCACGCTGGGACCCGGATGTTCTCCGCGACTACTGCCACTTCGGCTTGCGCTCTTCCGGGGATGGCGAGTTCGAACTCGCCTGCTCACCGCATCTCGAGGCCGAGGTCTATGTCGGGATCCACATGCGCCGCATTTTCGAGGATATCGCCCGAGTGCAGGTGCCGGTCGACGTGGTCCGCGCGCGGGATCGTCGCCCTGACGATGCCCTGCTCGATTTCGCTCCCTCGCCGACATGGCCCGCCTTGGCAGGGTTGTTCGCTGACGGTCGCGACGAGCACCTTGCGGAGCAGACGCATTTCTTTCCCATGGAGATGCCCGGCTGGACGGCCGAGCGCGTCGCCCGTTTCGCTGATACGCCGAGGGGCTGAGGGATGCACCACGGCCTGCTCGCCCACCTGTCCGCCGAACTCGACGCGATCCGCCGTGATGGTCTGCTGAAGCAGGAGCGATTGATCAGCACCCCCCAGGGCGCATCGGTGGGTGTTGCCGGAACCGGCGACGGGCTGCTGAACTTCTGCGCCAACAACTATCTTGGTCTGGCCAATCACCCGGATCTGCGCGCCGCCGCCGCGCACGGTCTGGAACGCTACGGCTTCGGCATGGCCTCGGTGCGCTTCATCTGCGGCACGCAAACCGCACACCGTGAACTCGAGCAGCGCATCAGTGCATTCCTCGGCACCGAGGACACTATTCTCTATTCCTCCTGTTTCGACGCGAATGGGGGGCTTTTCGAGACGATCCTTGGCGAGCAGGACGCGGTGGTGTCCGACGCTCTGAACCACGCGAGCATCATCGACGGTATCCGCCTCAGCAAGGCGCGACGTTACCGGTATGCGAACGACGACATGGAGGATCTCGACCGGCAACTCGGCGCCGCGCGCACCGACGGCGCGCGTCATGTACTCGTGGCCACCGACGGTGTGTTTTCGATGGACGGCATCGTGGCCCGGCTTGATCGGGTCTGCGCCCTGGCCGAGCGCCACGGTGCGGCGGTGATGGTCGATGACTCACATGCCGTCGGCTTCATGGGCGCAACCGGACGGGGCACACACGAGCACTGCGGCGTGATGGATCGCGTCGATGTGATCACCGGGACTTTGGGCAAGGCGCTCGGTGGCGCCTCCGGCGGCTACACCTCGGGCCGCCGAGAGGTCATCGCGCTGCTTCGCCAGCGCAGCCGTCCGTACCTGTTCTCGAATTCACTCGCCCCGCCCATCGTCGCGGCCTCCTTGCGCGTTCTTGACATGCTGGAGCAGGGGGACGATCTGCGTGAGCGCCTGCACTCCAACGCAGCCCTGTTCCGTGCCCGCATGCACGATGCCGGGTTCCGGCTGGCGGGGGCAGGGCACCCCATCGTCCCGGTGATGGTCGGGGATGCCGCGCTGGCGGCGCGCATGGCCGAGGCCTTGCTCGCGCGCGGCGTTTACGCGGTGGCGTTTTCCTATCCTGTTGTGCCGAAGGGCGCGGCGCGTATACGGGTGCAGTTGTCGGCGGCGCATACGCCCGCGCAGATCGAGCAAGCGGTGGAGGCCTTCGTGGCGGCGGCGCGCGAGACGGGCGTTTTGCCCGCTCAGGGTTGAGGCGGGGCGCTCAGCGCAGGTGAGCGGAGGGATAACAGGATCTCCACCTCGTCCCGGCGCGGTTGCGTCATGCAGCGGATGTCGCAGTGCTTGAGGGTGCGAATGCTCTCTGGATCGAGAAGCCTGTGCAGGGCGTCTGCTTGGTTCGTGGGGGCATTCCGTGCCCGTGTGGGGTGCAGTCGATGCTGCGCTGGGATAGAGTTCCCGTCCCCCAGAGTCGATGTGCCGGGAGCCCCGCATGCAGTTCGGAATTTCCATCGCGTTCAGCCAGTCACCCGACTACGTGCCGCTCGCCGTTGCTGCTGAGGAAAACGGGTTCTCGGCGATCACCTTGCCTGATCACCTGATCTATCCGCAGGAGCTCTCGGTCCCGTATCCCTACACCCCCGACGGCGTTCCCCGGTTCACCGACGACGATCCCTTTCCCGATCCCTGGCTCGCCTCCGTGGCGATGGCAGCCGCCACGCGCAAGCTCTGGTTCTACACCAGCATTTACGTGCTGCCCGCGCGCAATCCCTTCCACGTGGCCAAGATCATGGGTTCGGCCATGGAGTTCACCGGCAACCGGGTGCGCCTCGGGGTTGGTATGGGCTGGATGCCTGAAGAGTTCGCGGCGGGCGGGCAGGAGTTCGCGCGCCGTGGCGCGCGCGCCGACGAGATGATCGAGGTGATGCAGAAGCTCTGGACCGGGGACTGGGTGGAACACCACGGGGAGTTCTACGACTTCGCGCCGTTGAAGATGCGGCCGGCGCCGTCCGTGCCCATACCGGTGTATGTGGGCGGCTTCTCGACACCGGCACTGAAGCGCGCCGCCCGCCATGACGGCTGGATTGCAGACCTTCATACACTTGCAGAACTTGAAGCTCTCATCGCCCGCGTCCGCGGTTATCGCGCGGACGCAGGCCGTGCGGCTGATCCTTTCGAGATTCTCTCTTTCGGCTGCAGCGATGCCTGGGGTGCAGACGGTTATCGCGCCATGCGTGACATGGGTGTGACTGTTGTCTCCACGATGCCCTGGATCTACTACGGCGTGAACCTGCACTCGCCGGTGGAGAAGAAGATCGACGGTATCAAGCGCTTTGCCGACGACGTGATAGCGAAGATCTGAGCACTCAGCGCGGGCGGTGCGCGAATACTGCGAGCATTATCGCAGCCGCGACTGCGAAGGCGGCGATCTCGAGTGCAAAGGCGGTGTCGTAGTCGCCCCTCGCATCGTAGATCGCACCCGCAAGTGGTGCGGCAAAGAAGGTAAAGGGCAGCATCAGCAGCGTCGCAAGACCCAGAGCCGAGGCAAAAGCCTCAC
>JBILEG010000208.1:0-6312 GCA_044352225.1 Pseudomonadales bacterium
ACCGGCTCACCGGCCTGGAGCATGAGAAACTCCTCGAGGAGTACAAGCAGAAACTCGACGAGATCAGCGATTTTCTCGAGATCCTGGGCGACCCTGACCGCCTGATGGCCGTGATCCGCAGCGAACTCGAGACCGTGGCTGCCGACTACGGCGACGCGCGCCGCACCGAGATCGTGGAAGACCGCCACAACATCTCGATGGAAGACCTGATCACCCCTGAAGACCGCGTGGTGACGGTGTCTTTCGGCGGCTATGCCAAGGGCCAGCCGCTCGACACCTACCAGTCCCAGCATCGCGGCGGGATGGGCAAATCCGGCGCGCCGGTGAAAGACGAGGACTCGATCGAGCACCTCCTCGTGGCAAACACCCACGACACCATCCTGTGCTTCTCGGATCGCGGGCGCGTCTTCTGGCTGAAGGTCTACGAGATTCCCGTTGCCTCGCGAGCCGCCAAGGGGCGTCCGCTGGTGAATCTGCTGAACCTCCTGCAGGGCGAGCGCATCACCACGCTGCTGCCCGTGAAGGAATTCAGCGCCGATCGCTACGTCTTCATGGCGACCTCCGACGGAACGGTCAAGAAGACCGCACTCGAGTCCTTCTCGCGGCCCCGCTCCGCGGGCCTGATCGCCATCGACCTCGGCGAGGGCGATCATCTGGTGGGCGCCGCCATCACCGATGGCAACAACGACATCCTGCTGTTCAGCAGTGCTGGCAAATCGGTGCGTTTCCGCGAGTCGGATGTGCGGCCGATGGGACGCGGCGCGCACGGTGTGCGCGGCATGCGCCTCTCCGGGGAGAACACAGTGGTCTCACTGATCGTTCCCGATCCGGCGCTGCCGGAAGTGCTCACGATCAGCGCTAACGGCTACGGCAAGCGCACGCCGATCGATGATTTCCCGCTCCACGGGCGAGGTGTGCAGGGCGTGATTGCCATGCAGATCAGCGCGCGTAACGGCGTGCTGGTGGGTGCCCTGGGTGTGTCTGCAACTGACCAGATCATGCTGAGCACGGATCAGGGCACCTTGCTTCGTACGGGTGTGGAACAGATCTCCCTGGTGAGCCGCAACACGCAGGGGGTGCGTCTCATGAACGTGCGCGACGGCGAGACCATCGCCGGCTTTGCCCGCGTGGCAGAGGCCGAGTCGGAGGCAGGGTCTGAGCCCGTCGCCCCATCCGAAGAACCGGGTGCCGAGGCCTGATCGCCGGGTCCAGGAATCACACCCACGCATGACAAAGAGGATGTTCGCGAGATGAGCAGGTCTTACAACTTCTGCGCCGGTCCTGCCGCGCTGCCCGAATCCGTTCTCGAGCAGGCGCGTGACGAACTCCTCGACTGGCACGGCAAGGGCCTGTCGGTGATGGAGATGAGCCACCGCAGCAAGGAGTTCGTGTCCGTTGCAGACGCGGCCGAGCGGGATCTGCGCGATCTGATGGGCATCACCGATGACTACGCCGTGCTCTTCCTGCAGGGCGGGGCAACAGCGCAGTTCGCTGCCATTCCCCTGAACCTGCTGCGGGGTGCGGGGCGTGCCGATTACGCCAACACCGGGCAGTGGTCTATCAAAGCCATCGCCGAAGCACGCAAGTACTGCGACGTGAACGTGGTCGCCAGTTCCGAGTCAGACCGTTTCCTGTCCGTGCCGCCGCAGTCGCTGTGGACGCGCAGCGCGGATGCTGCCTACCTCCACTACACCCCCAACGAGACCATCGGTGGCCTCGAATTCGGCTGGATCCCGGATGCCAGTCCGGCCGCGCTTGTTGCCGACATGTCCTCGACCATCCTCTCCCGTCCGGTCGACGTGAGCCGCTTCGGCGTCATCTATGCCGGCGCCCAGAAGAACATCGGTCCTGCCGGACTGGTGATCGTCATCGTGCGCAAGGATCTGCTCGGCGCACCCGATGCGCGCACGCCCGCAGTGCTCGACTGGACGCTGCAAGCGGCCAATGCCTCGATGTACAACACGCCTCCGACCTTCGGCATCTACCTCGCAGGGCTCGTCTTCGCGTGGCTGAAGGAGCAGGGCGGTCTCGATGCCATGGGAGAGCGTAACCGCCGCAAGGCAGAGGCCCTCTACGGCTACATCGACGGGAGCGGCTTCTATGCCAACCCGGTCGAGAAAGCCTCGCGCTCCTGGATGAACGTGCCTTTCACGCTGGCGGATGCCTCGCTGGAGAAGGAGTTCCTCTCTGGCGCGCGCGAAGCAGGGCTCCTCAACCTCGAGGGACACCGCTCCGTCGGCGGCATGCGCGCGAGCATCTACAACGCCCTCGGGCTCGATGCGGTGGAGGCGCTGGTGTCGTTCATGCGCGACTTCGCTGCTCGCAAGGGCTGATGTCGTGACCGCGAACGGATCGCCAGAGGCCGCGCTGCAGCGCATCCGCGCGGACATCGACGCGATCGATCGACAGATCCAGGATCTGCTCAACCGCCGTGCCGTGTGTGCCCAACAGGTGGCAGAGGTAAAGCGCGCGGACCTCACTGCAGCGGCCGGAGCAATGGGTGCGCTGAGCTTTTACCGCCCCGAGCGCGAGGCGCAGGTGCTGCGCGCCGTGATGGAACGCAACCCGGGCCCCCTGCCTGCGGCTGAAGTGGCGCACATCTTCCGCGAGATCATGTCGGCCTGCCTCGCGCTGGAGCAGCCGGTGCGTGTCGCCTTTCTCGGCCCTGAGGGTACGTTCAGCCAGGCGGCAGCGCTGAAGCATTTCGGGCATGCCGTGGTGGGGCGCCCCTTGCCGGGCATCGGTGATGTGTTTGCCACAGTCGACGCGGGAGACGCCGATTACGGCGTGGTGCCCGTCGAAAACTCCACCGAAGGCATGGTCACTCACACACTCGACAACTTCATTCGCTCGCAGTTGAAGATCTGCGGCGAAGTAGAGCTTCCTGTACGGCTCCATCTTCTTGCTTCGCCCGCGAGCGATGCCGCCTCGATACGCCGTATCTGTGCGCACCAGCAGGCGCTCGCGCAGTGCCGGGGCTGGCTGGACAAGCACTGGCCTGGCGTCGAACAGGCTGCCGTCTCCAGCAATGGCGAGGCAGCAAGGCTGGCGGCACAGGATCCGACTACCGCGGCTGTCGCGGGCGATATGGCGCGCGAGGGTCACGGCCTGCAGAGCCTTGCCAGCAACATCCAGGACTACCCTGACAACACCACGCGCTTCCTGGTCATCGGACGCGAGGGCGCGAAGCCCAGCGGGCGCGACAAGACCTCGATCATCGTGTCCACCCACAACCGTCCCGGTGCCTTGTTCCGCGTGCTGGAGCCCTTCCAGCGCGAACAGCTCATGCTCACGCGGATCGACACCCGGCCCTCACGCACCGAGACCTGGACCTACCTTTTCTTCATCGAATTCGAGGGGCATCAGGACGAGCCGCGCATTGCCGCGGTGCTCGAAGAGATCCGCGCGCAAACGGTGATGGTGAAGATTCTCGGCTCCTATCCGCAGGCAGTCATCTGAGATGGACTCCCCGACTGTTCCGCACCGGGTTGCGGTGGTGGTAGGGCTTGGCCTGATCGGCGGCTCTATGGCCGCAGCCATGCGCGCGTCCGGTTGTGCACAGCACCTGCGGGGCTACGATCTCGATCCCTCGGCGCGGGAACAGGCGGTGGCCTGTGGCGTGGTTGACGCTGTGGCGCCTACCTTGGAGGCCGCGCTGAGGGGCGCGGACATCGTGGTAGTGGCCGTGCCCACGCTCGCGGTCGAATGTGTTTTCGAGGCCATCCGGGATCACGCTCCGCCCGGCGTCCTGATCACCGATGTGGCCAGTGTGAAAGGCAGCGTTCTGGACGCTGCGCGGCGGGTTTTCGGCAGCTTGCCGCCCGGGCTGGTGCCGGGTCATCCGATTGCGGGCTCGGAGCGCTCGGGCGTGGGTGCCGCGCGTGCCGATCTGTTTCATGGTCACCGGGTCATCCTCACGCCGCATGCACAGAGTTCCGCCGCTGCCGTTGCCCGCATGAGAGAGATCTGGGAACTGGCGGGCGCGACGGTGGTGTGTATGGACGCCGGCGAGCACGATCGCGTTCTTGCCCTCACCAGCCATCTGCCGCACGTACTTGCATTCACGTTGGTGAACGTCCTGTCGAAGCAGGACGCGAGCGAGGAGATCTTCCGTTTTGCTGCGGGAGGCTTCCGCGATTTCACCCGCATCGCCTCCAGTGATCCCGTGATGTGGCGCGATATCGCGCTTGCCAATCGGGAAGCACTGCTCGGAGCTATTGACCTCTACGCCGAGGGCTTGGCCGGGCTGCGTGCGGCAGTGGAGTCGGCCGATGCAGCCGCCTTGCACGGGGCCTTTCTCTCGGCGCGCGAGGCGCGCAGCCGCTATCTGGGGACGCTCGCGGCGCCCCGTCCAGACCCGGGGAGGGCGAATGAACGCACTGCGGACTGACTTCATCGCGTGTGGTGGAGGCCCTTTGCGCGGCGAGATTCGCGTGGCCGGGGACAAGTCGATTTCGCATCGCTCGATCATGCTCGGCTCGATCGCCGAGGGCGTGACAGAAGTGGAGGGCTTCCTCGAAGGCGAAGACAGCCTGGCGACTCTTGCGGCATTCCGCGCGATGGGCGTCCGTATCGACAGGCCCTCGTCGGGCCGTGTCACGGTGCATGGCGTCGGTTTGCACGGCCTGCGCGCGCCGCAGTCGGATCTGGATCTCGGCAACTCCGGCACCTCGATGCGGCTTCTCGCAGGCTTGCTGAGCGGTCAGCCTTTCGATGCGCGCTTGGTGGGCGACGCCTCGCTCACGCGCCGACCCATGGCCCGTGTTGCGACCCCGCTGCGAGAGATGGGTGCTCGCATCGATACTGCCGAAGGCGGACGCCCGCCGCTCTTCATCCGCGGCGGCGCCCGGCTCCGTGGTATCGATTACCGCATGCCGGTGGCGAGCGCGCAGGTGAAATCCGCGTTGTTGCTGGCAGGCCTCTATGCAGAGGGCGCCACCACGGTGGTGGAGCCTGCGCCCACCCGTGACCATACCGAGCGGATGCTTTCGGGCTTCGGGTACCGAGTAAGGCGGGAAGGCGCACTCGCGCAGCTCGAGGGTGGTGGCCGGCTGACCGGCACTCACGTACACGTGCCTGCCGATATTTCCTCCGCCGCCTTCTTCCTGGTGGCCGCGAGCATCTCTCCCGGCTCCGAGGTGCTCCTCAAAGACGTGGGCATCAATCCGACCCGCACCGGGGTGATCGGCATCCTGCGGCTCATGGGTGCGTCCATAGAGCTTGTGTCCGAGCGCGAATCGGGAGGCGAGCCCGTGGCAGACCTTCTCGTCCGCGGCGCGGCGTTGCGCGGCATCGAGATTCCCGTGGATCTGGTGCCTCTGGCTATCGACGAATTCCCCGTGCTTTTCATCGCGGCCGCATCTGCTGAGGGTGAAACACGCTTGCGGGGCGCGGAAGAGTTGCGCGTGAAGGAGAGTGATCGCATCGAGGTGATGGCCACGGGCTTGCGCGCCCTCGGTGTGGAACTCGAGACATTCCCGGATGGGATCCGTATCCGGGGATGCGGCAGTTTCGGTGGCGGTGCGGTAGACAGTTGCGGCGACCATCGCATTGCCATGGCCTTCAGCGTCGCATCGTTGCGGGCGACCGGGCCCATCGAGATCGCCGACTGCGCCAATGTGGCGACATCTTTTCCGGATTTCCGCTCGCTTGCAGCCTCCATTGGCCTTTCCGTGGAAGAGCGTCCGGCCGCTCCCGGTCACGCTGCATGAAGCAGCGTCAGCCCAGCGTGCCAGTCATCACGGTCGATGGGCCCAGCGGCTCCGGCAAGGGCACGGTGTGCCGTCTGCTGGCCCGATCGCTGGGTTGGAACCTGCTCGACAGCGGTGCGCTCTATCGGCTGGTCGGCCTTGCGGCGCGCAATCACGGCGTGGACATGGACAACCACCCTGCACTCGAAGTGCTGGCCGGTCATCTCGACGTGCAGTTCCAGACAGGTGGCGACGAGGGCGATCTCCGGATCGTGCTCGAGGGAGAGGATGTGACGCAGTCGGTGCGGACCGAAGAGGTTGGCGCGCTCGCTTCGCGTGTCGCTGCGGTCGGCGCGGTGCGTGATGCATTGCTCGCGCGCCAGCGAGCGTTCCGGGTCTTGCCGGGGCTCGTCGCAGACGGGCGCGATATGGGTACCGTGGTCTTTCCGGACGCGGAACTGAAGGTATTTTTGACGGCGAGCGCCGAGGAGCGCGCAGCGCGGCGGTACCGGCAGTTGATCGCTACGGGTGACGCTGTTAGCCTGCCGCGCCTCGTTTCGGACATCGAGGCGCGTGACCGTCGTGACACCGAGCGCGTGGTCGCGCCGTTGCGCCCTGCCGC
>JBILEG010000209.1:0-6265 GCA_044352225.1 Pseudomonadales bacterium
TCGTCCGCGAGCGGCCTGATCGTGCGCAGCACCAGCGCCTTGCGCCCGGCCTGCGGCCCCACCGCGATGCGGTACGTCACCGAGCTGCCGAGGAGCTGGCGCATCGCATCCGTGTCCTCGACGGGCGCCAGCTCCAGCCACGCCGATTCCGCATCGCGCCGCAACAGCCCCATGCGCTCCAGCGCCCGCCCGACCCGCTCGGCAATGCGCTGCACCAGATCATCAAGCTCCTCGCGCTCCGGCGCCTTCACCCGCGTGAAACGCAGGCCCCCGTCGGGGCGCGGCGCGTACACGCCGTCCAGGCAGAGCATGTGCAGGTGGATGTTGAGGTTCAACGCGCTGCCGAAGCGCTGCACCAGCGTCACCGCGCCGGTGGCGGCCTCCCTGCCCGTGAAGCCGGCCTTGTGCGCGAGGTGCGTGGCGAGCAGGCGGTAGATGATCTCCAGCGCCTTGGCGAGCGCATCGGGGGTGTGGCGGGCTGCAACTGAGCCCGGTCTGACGCGACGAGGTCTCAGCCTCCCGCAGCAGACGCGCGAGCGAGTTCGGGCAGGCTGCGAATCGCCACCGCGTACATCGCATAGTCGCGCGCACCCGTCGCACGCAAATCCGCCAGCAGGGCCAACCAACGCCTGACAGCAGGTGCGTGCGCCCGCTCCCAGTCCTGCACGGCTGCGGAAGGGCTGCCTCCCCCCGCCCGAGCGATCACCGAGGCCACTATGGCGCGCGCCTGCAGATCCAGCTCGTCCAGAAAAGACTCCCGGGCCATCGCTTCCCAGTGCCCGGAGACAGCGAGTGCTGACAATTGCTTGCCAAGCCAGTAGAAGCCCATGCGATCGTTCAACTCGAACGCAATCGAGGCAACCGAGCCCACGGAAAGGGCGCTGCCGCGAGCCACCTCTGCCACACCCAGTGCCGAGACTCCTGCAGAACTTCCTGCCAGCGATCTGGCAAGTCCATCGTCGAGACCGCCGCGGACGAGCTCGGCGTGGCGCGCCATCCACGCCGTGTGCTGCTCGCCGCGGAGCAAGGCCTGCAGATCCGCGAATAACCGCTGCACCGGTTCGCGGAAGGCATCAACAAGCACCGAGGGCCCATCGGCTTGAGGACGATTGCGCAACAGCCAGCGCGTCGTCACCCGCAGCAAACGCTGGAGTTCGGACTGTGCCTCGAGCTGCAGCGCTGCGGGGACACGGTTGTCCTGCGACTCCACAGCGCTCCACGCCGCCGGTACGCCAAACACTTCGCGCGCCGCGAGGAAGGCGCGCACGACTGCTACCGCATCGACGCGCAACGACTGCTCCATGCGCGCGACGAAGGTAGGCCCCATCATGTCGACCACGGCGTTGCTCGCCTGGGTGGCGATGATCTGCCTTCGCAGCGGGTGGCTGCGCATGGCGTCCCCGTAACAACGGGCGAGCACCGCGGGGAACTCTGCCTGCAGAGTCGTCTCTAGGCAGGGATCATCGGGCAAGGCGGAGGCGAGCAGATCCTGTTTCAATTGCCCTTTCACATAGCAAGACAGCACCGCGAGCTCGGGGCGCGTGAGCCCCTGTCCACGGCGGGCGCGCTCGAGGAGCGCCTCGTCCGACGGCAGGAATTCCAGCGCGCGATCAAGCGCCGCGCGCTCCTCAAGCACAGTCATGAGGTGGCAATACTCTGCGACCCGCCGCGCGGAATCCCGTGCCGCGAGGCTGATCGACTGCGCTTGCCTGTAATTGTCGGCGAGGACCAGCGCGGCTACTTCCTCGCGCATCTGTTCAAGCAGGGGCGCGCGGTCAGCCTGCGCCAGCGCACCGGAGGCGAGAGCGCCGTCCAGCAGGATCTTGATGTTCACCTCATGATCGGAGCAATCGACACCGCCGGAGTTGTCGATGAAATCGGTATTGCAGGCACCCCCTGACAGCGCGTAATCAATGCGGGCCAGCTGGGTCATGCCGAGATTGCCACCCTCTCCCACCACGCGGGCACGGAGCGCAGTGGCATCCACCCGAAGACCGTCGTTGGCGCGGTCACCGACCTCGGCATGGGTCTCGCGCGCAGACTTCACGTAGGTGCCAATGCCACCGAACCAGAGCAGGTCGACCGGCGCGCGCAGCACGGCGGACACCAGTTCGGACGGTGTGATACTCGCGGCATCCGTACCGAGTGCTGAACGCATTTGCGGGCTGAGCACAATGGATTTTGCAGTGCGGGGAAAGACGCCTCCACCCTCCGAGATCAACGTCGGATCGTAGTCTGCCCAACTCGAACGCGGCAGCGCGAACAGCCGCTCGCGCTCACGGAAAGACACCTCCGCCACCGGGTCGGGATCGACGAAGATGTGACGGTGATCGAAGGCCGCCAGCAGGCGTGCAGAACGCGAGCGCAACAGCCCGTTCCCGAACACATCGCCCGACATGTCGCCGATGCCCACCATCGTGAAGGGTTCGCAACTCACGTCACGACCGAGCTCGCGGAAGTGCCTCTCGACCGAGATCCACGCACCGCGGGCGGTGATCGCCATTTTCTTGTGGTCGTAACCGATGCTGCCGCCGGACGCAAAGGCATCCCGCAGCCAGAAGCCGCTGCCCGCAGAGAGTGCATTGGCGATATCGGAAAAACTGGCAGTTCCCTTGTCTGCTGCAACCACCAGATACGGGTCGGGCGGGTCGTGGCAGACAACATCTGCCGGCGGTACTGTCACCCCGCCGACAATGTTATCCGTGAGATCCAGCAGGGACTGCACGAAAAGCCTGTAACAGGCGATGCCCTCGGCCTGTTGCTCATCGCGCCCCATCTCGGAGCCCAGGCGAAGCGGCACGAACCCGCCTTTGGCACCCACCGGCACAATCACGGCGTTCTTGACCTGCTGGGCCTTCACCAGCCCGAGCACCTCGGTGCGGAAATCCTCTGCACGGTCGGACCAGCGCAACCCGCCTCGTGCCACGGGGCCGCGCCGAAGGTGCGTGCCCTGCACACGGGGCGAGGCGACGAAAATCTCGAACATGGGCACCGGCCGCGGCATGCCCGGCACAGCTGCGCAATCGAACTTGAAGGACACGCAGTCGGCCTCCGCGGGCGCACCCTGCCGGCGGTAAACGCCTGTGCGCACCGTCGCGAGCACCAGCGCGAGCAGGCTGCGCAGTGCCTGGTCCTCGTTCAGTTGGGCAACGGATTCGAGCATCCCGCGGATCCGGCCGGCGAGTGCGTCGCCCTCCTCCTTGCGCTGCAGCAGCGGAACCGTCAAGGCGGGATCGAAGCGCAACCGGAACAGATCCGAGAGGGCGCGTGCCACCTGCGGGTGGCGCACCAGGGTGGTCGCCACGAAATCCCGGGAAGCGGGGTGGCGCAGCTGCTTCATGTAGTGCCCGTAGGCGCGGAGCACGCTCGCCTGACGCCAGTCCAGGCCGGCATCGAGCACCAGCTGATTGAACGCGTCGTTCTCGGCGCGTCCGTTCATCACCGCAAGGAAGGCTTCCTCGATGCGAGCCCCCGATACGCGTGGATCGAGCCCGCCGGGGGCTGCGTGCACCAGACCGAGATCGTGTACCCACAACTCCCGGCCATCGACACGCCCCAGCCGGTAGGGCCGCTCGGTCAGAACCTGCATCCCCATGTTCTCGAGGATGGGCACCACCTCGGAGAGCGTCACGGGACGCTCGCAGTTGTAGATACGGAGGTGAAAAAGCCCCTCAGGATCGCGGGGCTCGCGGTAGAGGTAGACCCCCAGACTGGCAGCCGTCTCGAGCGCGTCGATCTTGCGGATATCGGACACCGCCATGCTGACGGCAGTGTCGTCCTGATACCCCGGAGGGAGCGCGCCTTGATAGTTCGACACGAAGCCAGCTGCTCCTGCCTCGCCGAAGGCTGCAACAAGAGCGGTCTCGAGCTGATCTTGCCAGGGCTCGGCCACGCGGGACACCAGAGCCTCCAGTTCACGGACGTCATGATCGGCACGCGCATGCGGCCCGAGGCGCATCACGAAATGCGTACGCACCAGCACCGACTCGGAAAACACCGTAGTGAACTCGGATTCGATCGCGCCCAGCGCGTCACTCAGGAGCTGCTCGATCTTCAGCCGCAGTTCGGTGCGGTAGGCATCGCGTGGCCAGTAGAGCAGACAGGACGCGAAGCGTCTGCGGCGATCGAAGCGGATGAAAAGCCGGAGCTTTCGCCGCTCCTGTATGTGGAAAATCCGCATCGCGGTGTTGAAGAGGGTATCGGTGTCGCTCTGGAAAAGCTCATCGCGCGGGAGGATCGCCAGCACACGCTGGAGCGAGCGGCGACGGTGACTGCTCTCCTCGGGATGAGAGCGCGCGATGACGGTGGCAACCTTGCGTCGCACGATCGGTATGCGCTCGGGATCCATGGTGTAGACCGCGGCGGTGAACAGCCCGAGAAAGGCATGCTGCCCCGTGACCTGACCGTGTTCATCGAAGGCACGGATCACGATGTAGTCGGGATAGACCGCTCTGTGCACGCGCGAGCGCCGCGAGGACGTGAGAAACAGCACCTGCTCAGCGGGTCGTGCCAGGCCCTGTGCAATTTCCTGAGCAAGATAGTGCTCTCCGGAGGAAGCGCGCTCCCGCAGAAGCCCGAGCCGGGAACCGGCCACGGCGTGCACGGCCGGTGTCGGCCCGGATCGATCGACGCGCACTTCCTCGTAGCCGAGAAAGGTGAAGTTCTCCTGCAGTATCCACTCGAGCAGCGCCTGATTCTCGGCGCGATCCGAAGCCGTCACGGGAGCCGATATCGAGGGGAAGGTCTCGACCACATCACGCACGCGCGCAGCCATGAGATCGAAATCCGACACCACTGCCTTCACGTCGGCCAACACCTCCTCGAGGCCGCGGCAGAGTTCCGCGATGGCGCTCTCATCTGCCACGCGCGAGATCTCGAGGTACACGAGCGCCTCGCGCTGCCGCCTGCCCCCCTCGGGAACGGAGGCTGGAAACACGCGGCAAAGCACATGGTCGTCGTCCCGCTCCACAGTCAGGTCAGAGCTGGTCAGCAGGTGGATACGATGCCTGCGACGATCGAGCTCCAGACGCAACGATTCCGCCACAAAGGGCATGCCGTCGGTGAGCACAAGCACCGAGGTATGGGTGGCTGTCCAGCCGTGGCTGGCCACGACGGGGTTGAACACCACCACGCCCCGGGAATCGGGAGCGCGGTGTTGCAGGAACTGCCAGACAAAGCCGATCACCGCTCTCACGTCGGCGGGACGACGGCCTTCGAGATCTTCGATATCAATACCGGCAAGCACATCGTTCGCGAAGCCGCGCAACTCGGCGGTATCAGGCCCGCCGGAGTGACGGTCGAACTCGTTCAGCAGTCGGGCGAGGTAGCGGTCCTTGCCGGAGGTATCGCTCATGGCATGCACACCCTGGATTCGCGTTCGGGTTCAGGCGCAAGCAAAAGCCCGTGGTGACGCCGCACCCGGAGTGCGGCGCAGGATACTATGGAACCTCCGGGCGGAGCATTGGTCCAAGCGCCGCTCTCACTCTTCGGGGATATATCCGCACGTGAGCGAAACCAGCACATCTTTCGTGGAGCTCGGCCACTGGCTGAGAGGGCGTATCGTGGGCCAGGAGGCCTTGGTGGAGAGGCTGCTTATCGCCCTGCTCGCCGACGGGCACCTTCTGGTCGAGGGCGCTCCGGGCCTCGCCAAGACCCGCGCCATACGGGAGCTCGCCCGTGCCCTCGAGGGTGATTTCCAGCGTATCCAGTTCACGCCGGACCTGCTGCCCGGCGACATCACGGGAACCGAGATCTTCCGACCGGAAGATGGCAGCTTCCGCTTTCAGCGCGGCCCTGTGTTCCACAACCTTGTGCTGGCCGACGAAATCAACCGCGCGCCGGCAAAGGTGCAGTCGGCGCTGCTCGAAGCCATGGCGGAACGACAAGTGAGCGTGGGCGGCCTGACCCATGCCCTGCCTCCGCTGTTTCTCCTGATGGCAACCCAGAACCCGATCGAGCAGGAAGGAACCTATCCTCTTCCCGAGGCGCAGCTCGACCGCTTCCTGCTGCATGTCCGCGTCGGATACCCGGCGCGGGACGCCGAGCGCGAGATTCTCCGTATCGCACGGGGTATAAGAAAGATAAAGCCCCTCCCCGACCGAATCCAACCCTCCCGGGCGGCTGACGCCCGGTGCCCCGTCAGGTGTCCAGCCCCCGATTTGACCGAGTCCGCCGCTTCATCGCAGTGAAACGCCGGGTATTCGCCAATCCGAATTCCCTCCGGTCCGTGCGCGCCAAACGTCGGCGCAGCACAGCCCCCTGCCGA
>JBILEG010000210.1:0-6229 GCA_044352225.1 Pseudomonadales bacterium
GTCCTTGTCTTCCTGCGTGTAACGGCCGCCGAGCACCAGACGCCAGTCCTCGCTCATGTTCCAGGTGGCCTGCACGAAGGCAGCCCACACCTCGGTGTCCTGCTCGAAGCTGCGGCGGGAACTGATGTTCGCGAAGCTGTTGTTCAGCAGGCGGAGGAGGGAGTTGCCCGGGATGTTGATCTTGTCGCCGTAGTCGAGGGAGTTCTCCTGGTAGAACAGGCCCGCGATGTAATCGACGGTTTCACCACCGGGCGAGGTCAGGCGGATTTCCTGGCTGAACTGGTCGTAGTCTTCGAAAGAGGTGGTGCCGTCGATGATCGGAGCCGAGGTGTAGTCGCAGTCGCAGCCCTCGCGCGTCTTGTAATCGACATAACCCGTCACGAAGGTGAGGGTGCTGTCGCCGATCATGTAGTCGGCATCGATCAGGAAGTTGTCGACGTCGTTCTTGCTGGTATCGAAGGCACCCGCGGTGCGCTCCTGGTTCAGCGTGACGTCGTCCACCGAGTAATCGGTAATCAGCGGCCCGGTGCGGCGACCCGCTTCGATGGAGGCGTTCAGAGCGCTCACCAGACCTGTCAAGCCCGTGATGTAGCTGCGACCACCGGCCGGATTGTCTTCCCGGATGATGTCATTGATGAGCTCGATGTTACGGCCGTCAGTGTCGAACTGCGCGTTCTCGTACTTGAACTGGACGCTCAGGTCGTCGGTGGGCTCCCACAGGCCGCCGAGACGCACGACCTGTTCCTTTTCCTGTTTCTCGTCGCGGTCAGCCGTCACGTTGTCGACCCAGCCGTCCATCTCGCGGTAGAGCACAGACAGACGCCCGGAGAACGTGTCAGAGAGCGGACCACTCAACACGAAACGGTAGTCGCGCTCGTTGGAGTCTGGCTCGTAGAGCACCTGGGCGGAGCCTTCGAGTTCGTCGGAAGGCTTGGCTGTCACCAGGCTGACCGCGCCCGCGATGCTGTTCTTGCCGAAGAGGATGGGCTGCGGACCGCGCAGCACCTCGACGCGCTCCATGTCGAAGAGCGGCAAGCGCGTGAGCTGCGCCTTGCCGAAGTAGATGCCGTCGTTGTACATGCCGACGGACTGCTCGAAGGACTGGTTGATGCCCGAGCTGATGCCACGCACGGTGATGGTGGAGGAGATACCGGTCTGGTTCATCGAGAAGTTGGGCACGTAGGCCGAGAGTTTCTCGAGGTTGGTGATGCCCACCTGCTCCATCTTCACGCCCGTCACGGCGTTGACCGAGAGGGGAACGTCCTGGAGGCTCTGCTCGCGCTTCTGCGCGGTGACGATGATTTCTTCGAGCTGGAACTGGGCGAGCGCCGGCGCGGTGGCGAAGGCCATCACTGCGGCGCAGAGCGCTGAGCGTCGGAAAGGTGCGGACATGGGGTGCCTCCGTTGGCGTGATTCTTCTTGGATCCCGGCTTTCGGGGTCGGGTCTGAGGCAATCATAGTCGCGCCTTCGACGCAGGGGCAATGCGCGCGACCGTGGATCGTCCCGCGCCGACTTTGCCCTCAGGATGCGCAGGGATAATCGGTGTATCCCTGCGGGCCGGCGCTGTAGAGCGTTTTCACGTCGAAGGGTGCAAGGGGCAAGCCCTCGCGCATCCGGCGCACGAGGTCGGGGTTGCCGATGAATCCACGCCCGAAGGACACGGCCTCGGCCACGCCGGTGCTCACCGGCTCGCCGCCGCTCTGGGCGTTGTTGTTGTCGTTCACCACGAGGGCACCGCCAAAATGCTGTTGGGCGAGTGCCACCACATCCACGCCACCGGCGGGGAAGCGGATCACGTGCAGATAGGCGAGGCCCAGCGGACGCGCGGCATCGAGCAGCGCGGCGAAGGTGCCGGCAGGATCGGCGTCGTGCAGGTCATTGAAGGGGTTGCCGGGACAGATGCGCATACCGACGCGATCGAAACCCGCCACGTCGCCCAACGCGGCCAGCACCTCCAACGGAAACCGTAGGCGGTTCTGCAAGCTGCCCCCGTAAGCGTCCTCGCGCTGATTGGTGCCGGTGGACAGGAACTGCGCCGGCAGGTAGCCACTGGTGCAATGCAGTTCCACACCGTCAAAACCTGCCTCCAGCGCGCAGCGTGTGGCGTGGCGGTATTCCTCCACCACGCCCGGGATCTCGTCCGTGCGCAGCGCGCGGGGCAGATCGAAGTCGACCATGCCTGCGGCATCGGAATAGATCTGCCCGGCCGCACGGATCGCGGAGGGTGCCACGGTCTCGGTGCCGGGTTCCTTGTTGTGATGGCTGCTGATGCGGCCGCAATGCATGATCTGCGCGACGATGCGCCCGCCCTCGGCGTGCACGGCATCGGTCACGGCGCGCCAGCCTGCCACCTGCTCCGCGCTGTAGAGCCCGGGCGTACGGCAGTAGCCCTTGCCGTTCGCGCTGGGCTGCACACCCTCCGAAATGATCAACCCCGCGCTCGCGCGCTGGCGGTAGTACTCGACGTTCATCGCGGTGGGCGCATCGCCTGCACCTGCGCGGCTGCGCGTCATCGGTGCCATGACGATGCGGTTCGACAGCGCGAGCGCGCCGAGGTGTACGGGTTCGAACAGGCTGGCGCTCATCGCGGGAAGACTCCTGGCAATCGTGTGGAAAGTGCTGTGCTCAGCGCACGCGGATACGGGGATCGGGGGCGCCTGCGCGCATGCGCTTAAGGAACTCGCCCACGGGTGCAGGCTCGGCCACCTCGGGCTCCTCGGCGCCGGGTGGGTTGGCCCAGAACGTCTGCCACGAGGGGAACAGCGCATGGAAAGCGCCGTCGTAGGGCTCGCGGCCGGGCCAGCGCATTTTCTTGTCGCCGATCGGCGGCTTGTTCAGATCGGTGGCATACCAATAACACGGCAGGCGGCGGCGGAAACACCAGCGGCCGTCGATGCGCTGGTAGTTGTCCCAGTAGAGCATCTGCATGATCACCCACTCGGGGCCGGTCTCGTGCTCGTTCTTGCTGTAGACCACGCCGTGCGCGTTGTGGGCATCGTCGAACTCGATGATGTGGTTGCCGATGTGGTGCGAGGTGCCGGTGAACTGCAGGCGCAGGGTGTCGTCGAGCCAGCGCTTGAGGTTGGCGCGGCCGGTCTTCTCGCGGCTCACGCGGATGTCGGGCGCGAACAGGTTCACGTGCGCGTCGAGGTCACGCATGTCGAGGCTCAACGAATACCGCGCGGCAAGCTGGCGGATGGCCTCGGTGGACTCGAGCCGGTCGATGCGGGCAAGCAGATCCGTGTCGTTGCTCATGCGTGCTCCTCAGGCTGCGTCGAAATCGTCCATGGAAGCCGCACCGGTCGCGAGCTCGCAGGTCTTGCCACCGTCGACCACGATCTGCGTGCCGGTGATGTAGGACGCCTCGTCGGACGCAAGGAAGAGCACGGCGTTCGCCACTTCCACCGGGTCGGCGATGCGGCGCAGCGGGATACCTGCCGCCGTGGCGAGTTGCGCGGCGCGTGTGGGGAGCGCCGCCTCGGTGCCGGGGGTCATGGCAACGCCCGGGATCACGGCGTTCACGCGGATGTTGTGTGGCGCGCCTTCGAGTGCCGCAGTGCGCGTGAAACTGATCACACCGGCCTTGGCTGCGCCGTAGCCGGCCGTGTACATCGCACCCAGCACGCCACAAACGGAAGAAAGGTTCACGATGGCGCCGCGCTTCTGGCGCTCCATCACGGGGAACACCGCGCGGGTGCCGTAGAAGGTGCCATCCAGCGAGGTGCGGAAGTTGGCATGCCAGTCCTCTGCGCTCGTGTAGGCGATCATGCCGCCCACCATCGAGTAGGCGTTGTTCACGAGGATGTCGAGGTGGCCGTGCCGGCGCTCGAGGTCCTGCGCAAGATCCGCGAAAGCCTGCATGTTGCCGGCATCGAGGATCGCGGTCTCGGCAGCGCCACCGGCCTCCTGCACGAGCTTCACCACCTGCTCCAGCGGCTCGATGCGACGCCCGGCCACGATGACGAGCGCGCCCTCCTCCGCGAAGCGCAGCGCGGTGGCAGCGCCGATGCCGGTGCCGCCGCCGGTGATGAGTGCGACCTTGCCTTCGAGTCTGCCTGCCATGAGGTCTCTCCTGCGGATGCTGCGCGAGTCAGAGCATCTGCCAGCCGCCGTTGGCGGCCAGTGTCTGCCCGGTGAAATAGGACCCTTCCTCGCTCGCGAGGAAGAGCGCGGTGTTCGCGACCTCCTGCGGCTCGCCCATCCGCCCGAGCGGAATGGAGGCGACCATCTGCTTCGCGTAATCCGGGCTGATGCCCGCCATCATGCGGGTGTTGGTGGCGCCGGGGCAGATGGCATTCACGCGGATGCCGCGACCGCCGAGTTCGCGCGCGAGCGATTTCGTGAGCCCCAGCACGGCGGCCTTGGAGGCCGAATAGTGCACCGCACCGGTGCCGTTCAGCGCGGAGGTGCTGGAGATGTTGATGATCGAGCCTTTGGCACCGCACTTGATCATCAGGCGCACGGCCTCGCGGCAGTTGTAGAAGACACCGTTGATGTTGATGTCCACGACTTTCTGCCAGCCCTCATCCTGCATGTCGATGATGTGATCGAGGTGCACGGTGGGCGTTTCGCCACGCGCAAGCTGCTCGTTCATCGCCCCCATGCGCTCGTAGAACTTGTCGTAACCATCCTTGGGCGCGGCGCCGATGCCGGCGTTGTTGACCAGCACGTCGAGCCGCCCGTAGCGCGCCTCGACCTGCGCGTAAACGGCCGCCACCTGCGCGCTGTTCGAGACATCCGCCACGGCGCTCATGCAATCGCCGCGGGTATTGATCAGCGCGAGCGTGTCCTCCGCGTCCTTCGCCGTGACGTCCACCGCGACCACCGCGGCGCCCTCGCGTGCGAAGGTTTCGGCCATCGCCCGGCCCATACCCAGACCCGCGCCGGTGACGAGCGCGACCTTGCCCTGAAGACGCATGGAAATCCCCTTCCCTTAGGTGAGTGATGCGCGACTATAGCGCCGGCCCGCAAGCGGGCAACAGCGCCGAACGGACTAGGCGCAGGGCCGCTAGAGCTTCAGGTTCCAGAAGAGCGGCGCCGTGATGCCGTAATGCGCGAAGGGGCCGATGAAGCAGTATTCGAACAGCCCCCAGCCAACGTCATTGCCGGCCTCGAAACGGCAGGGCGCATCGACGAGTCCGAAGAAACGCCCGCGATCGCGCTGATGATCGAGCGTGAGGCCCTCCACCACCAGCGGGCCCTTGTACATGCCGTGCTTCCAGTCGGCATCGAGCCCGTAGCCTGTGCCGATCATCACGTACATGGGCAGCATGGGCGTGCAGCGCACCTCGAGCGCGCCGCCGGGCGCCTCGGGGAAGCGGATGGTGGACGAAACAACAAACTCGTGAGCCTCGTCGAACACGTGCTCGTGCTGCGGCGTGCCCAGCCATTCCGGCTCGCGCTCGGGGTCGGCCCAGACGCGCACGGCCTCTTCCAGTTCGCGCTTGCCGCCGTCGAGTTCGTTGCAGATGTAGAGAATCGAGTACTCGTCGAACTGCATGGGGCAGTAGTTCCACATGCCACGCATGCTGTGCGTGCCCTGGTGGATGCCCGCGGGTTCGTGTTCGCCCACCGGCCGGATGCCCCAGGAGCGGTCGCGGCTGCCCTTCCAGCGGTCGGGCGTGACGGCGATGCGCTCGCCGTCGATCTCGAGCCAGCCCGTCCAGCAGCCCGTCTGGGCAAAGCGCACCGAGTCGAAGAACACGCGTCCCTTGCGACGCACGTACTGACGCGGCTCGAGGAAGGCGGGAATCGCGCCTTCCCAGGTGACGTCCATCGCGATACCCCATTCGTTTGGCTCCAGCACGAAACGCACGCGCTGCAGCCCTTCGAGCACCTCGACGCGGATGGGACCGACGGCGGTGTCGGCACGGTCCGAGAGCTCGCGTGAGGCGCGCACCACGCGGTGCGTGTCGCCCTTGCGCAAGGCCACGAAGGCGTCCTGCACGGCGAGCGTCGGGTACTGGCCCATGCCCATCACCATGAACAACTCGCCGCTCGAGTTGTGCATGTTGAAGTAATAGCGGTCGTAGAAGTTGCGATCGGAGCTGCCCACGTTGCGGATCGTGTCCGCGATCTGGTGCAGCGGAAAATCGTCCATCGGCGAGAGCGACTGCTCCGCCTGCCAGCGCGTCACCATGGGATCACTCCATCGTTGAGGTATTGCCAGTCGCCGCGCGCCATCACCATGCGGTGGCGGCGCCCGGGCATATCGGGATCGGATGTCTC
>JBILEG010000211.1:0-6206 GCA_044352225.1 Pseudomonadales bacterium
AGCCGTGAGTGTGGCTGCTCCCGCTGATGCCGCCGGATTCTAGGGGGACGAGTGGGCGCTTGGCCACACGTCCCGCACGGTCAGCCCTCAGCGCCGGTGTTCGAGCAGCTCGGGGCCGGGTTGGGTGCAGGGCAGCTTCTGGCCTAGCAACTGCTCGATCGGGCCGAGCAGGAAGGCGTCGTCTTCGCAGGCGAAGCTGATGGATGTGCCCGAGGCGCCGGCGCGACCGGTGCGCCCGATACGGTGCACGTAGTCGTCCGGGTCTTCCGGCAGCGTGAAGTTGATGACGTGCGTTACGCCATCGACGTGGATGCCGCGCCCGGCCACATCGGTGGCCACGAGTACGCGGTAGGCGCCGCTGCGGAAGGCTTCGAGCGTTTTCAGGCGCTTCTGCTGCGGCACTTCGCCCGAGAGGATGCCGCAGCTCATGCCGGCGCGCTCGAGGCGCTCGTGCAGGCGGCGCACCTGGTCGCGGCGGTTGGCGAAGATCATCACGCTCTGCGCTTCGGGGCTGCGCAGCACGTTCAGCAGCAGGTCGAGTTTCTTGCGCGCCTCGACGATGTAGACGATCTGGTCCACGTCCTTGGCGGCCACGCTCTGCGGCTCGATCTCGACACGCACGGGCTCGTGCGTCCACTGGTCCGAGAGCCGCACGACCTCTTCGGTAAAGGTGGCGCTGAAGAACATCGTCTGACGGTGCGACTTGGGCGGCGTCTGCCGGATGATGCGGCGCACCTGCGGTATGAAGCCCATGTCGAGCATGCGGTCGGCTTCGTCGATCACCAGCAACTCGATGCGGTCGAGGTGGATCTCGCGCTGGCTGTGGAAGTCCATCAGGCGGCCCGGCGTGGCGACCAGGATGTCGACGAAGCGGCTGGCGAGTTCCTTGCGCTGGCGGTCGTAATCCATGCCGCCGATCAGGGTCACGACGTGGAAGCCGGTGTATTTCGCCAGCGCTTCGGCGTCCTTGCCGATCTGCAGCACCAGTTCGCGCGTCGGCGCGATCACCAGCGCGCGCGGCTCGCCGGCGTAGCGCGGCTCGTCAGCGGGGTTGGTCAGCAGATCACTGAGGATGGTGAGCAGGAAGGCGGCTGTCTTGCCGGTCCCGGTCTGAGCTTTGCCGATGCAATCGTTGCCGACCAGCGTGTGCGGGAGAACCTCCTGCTGGATCGGCGTGCAGTGCGTGAAACCGAGGTCGTCGATGGCGCGGAGCAGCGGCTCGGGAAGGCCCAGTTCGCGGAAACCCATGCGGGGGGGCTCGATGACCGGGGCGGTATCGGAGGGGAGATCCTGCATCAAAGCGTGCGTCCGTCACGTGATAAGCGCCGCAGCTTAGCCGTTGCGGGGTGGATGCGGCAAATTAATGAAGGGCATGGCCGTTGCGGGCATGGCCCGCTCCCGCGCCTGCCCTCAGGGCGGGCTCAGGCGTGGCGCTCGAGCGCAGCGGCAAATGGCGCGCCATGGGCGTGGTGTGCAAGCTCCTCGAGCAGCGTGCGGCCCTCGGGCCCGCGCGTATCGACCTTGCCGCCCGCGCCCACGAACAGCTCCACGAAGTCCTCGAAATCCTCCACGCGCATGCTCTGGTAGGCGCGCCGCAGGCGGTGGAAGTCGGCGTCGGCACCGGCCGGCGCTTCGAGATCGAGGAAGCTGCGTACCCGCTCCGGGGTCCAGACTTCGTCGACGACTTTTTTCTTGTCCTTGCGTGCAGGCAACATCGTTTCACTCCCCGTCCAGACGCTCTCGCAACAGATCGTTCACCTGCTGCGGGTTGGCTTTGCCCTGACTCGCTTTCATCACCTGCCCCACGAAGAAGCCGAACATGCGCTGGCGCTTGTCGGCTGGTGTGGCGCGGTACTGCTCCACCTGGCCTGTGTTCGCGGCCAGTGCGGCATCCACCAGTTGCGCGATGGCGCCGGAATCGGCGACCTGGCGCAGACCGCGGGCGTCGATGATGGCGTCGGGCTCGCCCTCGCCGGCCCACATGGCCTCGAAGACGGTCTTGGCGATCTTGCCCGAGATGGTGCTGTCGTGGATGCGTGCGATCAGCGCGCCGAGCGATGCAGCAGGCACCGGCGATGCGGTCACTTCCAGACCGTCGCGGTTCAGCCGCGCCAGCAGTTCCGAGAGCACCCAGTTGGCAGCGGTCTTGGCATCGCCCGCCACGCCCGCAGCCTCCTCGAAGTAGTCCGCCAGTTCACGGCTCGCCGCAAGTTGCGCGGCATCGTAGGCGCCAAGCCCGAACTGCGTGCGGAAGCGCTGCACTTTCTGCGCAGGGAGTTCGGGCAGTTCGGCGCGGACGGAGGCGATGAATTCCTCGCTCACCTGCACCGGCAGCAGGTCGGGCTCCGGGAAGTACCGGTAGTCGTGCGCCACTTCCTTGCTGCGCATGGAGCGGGTTTCGTTGCGCTCGGCGTCGTAGAGGCGCGTCTCCTGTTTGATCGTGCCGCCGCCTTCCAGGATGTCTGCCTGGCGCTCCCGCTCGCACTCGATGGCTTTCTCGACGAAGCGGAAGGAGTTGACGTTCTTGATCTCGCAGCGGGTGCCGAACTCGCTCTGGCCATGACGGCGCAACGAGAGGTTGACGTCGCAGCGCATCGAGCCCTCGGCCATGTTGCCGTCGGAAATCCCGAGGTAACGGATGATCGAGTGGATCTGGCGGAGATACGCCACGGCCTCCTGGGCGCTGCGTATCTCGGGCTCGGAGACGATCTCGAGGAGCGGCGTGCCGGCACGGTTCAGGTCGATGCCGGTGAGGCCGTGGAAGTCCTCGTGCAGCGACTTGCCTGCGTCTTCTTCGAGGTGCGCACGGGTAACTCCGATGCACTTCGAACTGCCGTCAGGCAACTCCACGGTCACCGAGCCGCGCCCGACGATGGGGTGGTCGAGCTGGCTGATCTGGTAGCCCTTGGGGAGGTCGGGGTAGAAGTAGTTCTTGCGGTCGAAGACCGAGACGCGCGCGATGTCGGCGCCGATGGCGAGGCCGAATTTCACGGCCATGTGCACGGCCTCGCGGTTCAGCACCGGCAGCGTGCCCGGCATGGCGAGGTCTATGGCGCAGGCCTGCGTGTTGGGTGCAGCCCCGAAGCGCGTGGCAGCGCCCGAGAAGATCTTGCTGCGGGTGGCGAGCTGCACGTGCACCTCGAGCCCGATCACGGTTTCCCATTGCGAGAGCATGGCGTGGCGTCTCCTGGATCAGGCCGCGAAGGCCGGCGCGCGGGTGTGCCAGTCGGTGGCCTGCTGGAAGCGGTGCGCCACGTTCAGCAGCAGCCCCTCCTGCAGGTGGTTGCCGATCAGTTGTATGCCCACGGGCAGGCCATCGACCAGGCCGCCCGGCATCGACATCGCGGGCAAGCCGGCGAGGTTCGCGGCGATGGTGTAGATGTCTTCGAGGTACATCGTGATCGGGTCCTTGCTCTTCTCGCCGAAGCGGAAGGCGGTGGCGGGCGCTGCGGGGCCCGCGATCACGTCGACCTGCCCGAAGGCCTGCCGGAAGTCCTCGGCAATCAGCCGCCGGATCTGCTGTGCCTTGCGGTAGTAGGCGTCGTAATAGCCTGCCGAGAGTGCGTAGGTGCCGACGATGATGCGCCGCTTGACCTCCTCGCCGAAGCCCTCGGAGCGGCTGCGCTCGTAAAGATCCCGCAGATCCACCGGGTCCTTGCAGCGATAGCCGTAGCGCACGCCGTCGTAGCGCGAGAGGTTCGCGGAGCACTCGGCGGGCGCAATCACGTAATAGGCCGGCACCGACAGGGGAGAGTGCGGCAGGCTCACCTCGATGAGCCGCGCGCCCTGCGCCTCGAGTTCTGCCAGGCCTGCACGTACTGCGGCCTCGGTGCCGGGGTGCAGGCCCGGGTCGAAGTATTCCTTCGGCACACCCACCCGGAGCCCGGCCAGGGGGCGGTCGAGCAGGGAAACGTAATCGGGCACCGGCGTATCTATCGAGGTCGAGTCGCGCGTGTCGAAACCCGCCATGGCCGAGAGCATCAGCGCGCAATCCGCAGCCGAGCGGGCGATGGGGCCGGCCTGATCCAGGCTGGAGGCGAAGGCGATCATGCCGTGCCGCGAGACGCGCCCGTAGGTGGCTTTCAGCCCCGTGAGGCCGCAGAGCGAGGCCGGCTGGCGGATCGAGCCGCCGGTGTCGGTGGCGGTGGCGCCGGGCGCGAGGCGCGCTGCCACTGCTGCGGCCGAGCCGCCCGAGGAACCGCCCGGCACGCGCGCAGTGTCCCAGGGGTTGCGCACGGGGCCGAACCAACTCGTTTCGTTCGACGAGCCCATGGCGAACTCGTCCATGTTGGTCTTGCCGAGCGTGACGCAGCCGGCCGCGGCGAGGCGCTCGACCACGGTGGCGTCGTAGGGCGGTACGAACTCGCCGAGCATCCGCGAGCCGCAGGTGGTGCGCAGGCCCGCGGTGCAGAAGAGGTCTTTGTGCGCGATGGGTACACCTAGCAGCGGCCCGGTAGCGCCACCGGCCCGGGCTGCGTCCGCGGCGGCGGCAGTGCGTAAGGCGCCCTCGCGGTCGAGGGTGACGAAGGCGTTCAGCGTGGGGTTGGCGCGTTCGATGCGGTCGAGCAGGTGGGTGGTGATCTCGACGGAAGAGAACTCGCGGCGCTCCAGTGCGCCGGCGATGGCCTCGAGTGCGATGTCGTGCATGCGGGACTTCCTGCTGGGTGCCGGGCCGTGGCCCTACTCGATGACGCGGGGAACGAGGTAGAGGCCGTCCTCGGAGACCGGTGCGATGGCGAGGAAGTCCGCGCGCCGGTCGGGCTCGGTGACCTCGTCGGGGCGCAGGCGCTGGACGGTATCCAGAGGGTGGGCCATGGGGCTCACGGCGCTGGTGTCGACGGCCTGCATCCGGTCGATCATCCCGAGGATGTTGCCGATACGGTCCGTGACCTCGGTCACGGTGGCGGGGTCTAGGCGGAGGCGGGCGAGTTCCGCGACCCGCGCGAGGTCCTGTTCGCTGATCGTCATGGGCGTGTACTGATCGTGCTGAAAAACGCGCCTTCGCAGGCGCAGGAGGGCGTAAACTTAGCACAAGCGCTTATTGCCCCGAATACGGCGCATTGTTAAATTGCCCCGCTTTTATCGAGCGGCCCCACCGCTCACTCCGGAGGCCCGAGGCCATCATGTTCAAGCGAATCCGCGGCCTGTTTTCCAACGACCTCTCGATCGATCTCGGCACGGCCAACACGCTCATCTACGTGCGCGACCAGGGCATCGTCCTCGATGAGCCCTCGGTGGTCGCCATCCGCATTCACAACGGCCAGAAGACCATCGAGGCCGTCGGCACCGACGCCAAGCGCATGCTCGGCCGCACCCCGGGCAACATCACCGCCATCCGCCCCCTGAAGGACGGCGTGATCGCCGACTTCCAGGTCACCGAGAAGATGCTCCAGCACTTCATTTCCAAGGTGCACCAGCACAGTTTCATCCGCCCCAGCCCCCGCGTGCTGGTCTGCGTGCCTTGCAAGTCCACGCAGGTCGAGCGCCGTGCCATTCGCGAATCGGCCTTCGGCGCCGGCGCCCGCGACGTCCGCCTGATCGAGGAGCCCATGGCTGCCGCCATCGGCGCCGGGCTCTCGGTGGAGGAGGCGAGCGGCTCCATGGTGGTCGATATCGGCGGGGGCACCACCGAGATCGCCATCATCTCGCTGAACGGTGTCGTCTACTCGGAAGGCGTGCGGGTGGGCGGTGACCGCTTCGACGAGTCCATCGTCACCTACGTGCGCCGCACCTACGGCAGCCTGATCGGTGACTCCACCGCCGAGCGCATCAAGATGGAAATCGGCTGTGCCCTCTCGGGCGGCGAACTTCGCGAGATCGACGTCCGCGGCCGCAACCTCGCCGAGGGCGTTCCCCGCTCCTTCACGCTGAACAGCGACGAGATCCACGAGGCCCTGCAGGAACCGCTGAACCTGATCGTGCACGCGGTAAAGAGTGCGCTCGAGCAGTCCCCGCCTGAACTTGCCTCCGACATCGCCGAGAGCGGCATCGTGCTGACCGGCGGCGGCGCGCTGCTGCGCGACATCGACCGCCTGATACAGCGCGAGACCGGCCTCCCCGTGATCGTCGCCGAAGACCCGCTCACCTGTGTGGCACGCGGCGGCGGCAAGGCCCTCGAGATGATGGACCGCAACAGCCTGGACCTCCTCTCCACCGAGTGAGTGCTCGGGCCGGAGGCCGCACACGGGAGGGCGCGTCATCAAGCC